>JBKJPD010000142.1:0-9881 GCA_046595345.1 Pseudonocardia sp. | reverse complement strand
CAGCACGGCACCCCGCCGAGCGTGCGACTCGGCGCGATCACGACGGTGCCGCCGGGAGTGGCTTGGCGAAACAGCGGCTCTCGGGAGCGCAGCGGTAAGCGCCGAACTTCGCCATCGGGGCGTAGCCGGCACTGACGTAGAGCGCGATGGCCTCCGGCTGGAGCACCCCGGTCTCCAGGACCACACGGAGCCGCCCGGCCGCCACGGCTGTGCGTTCCAGATCGGACAGGATGGCGCGGGCGTATCCCCGACCGCGGCGCGTCGCGCTGACGTACATCCGCTTGATCTCGGCGTCGCCCGCGCGGAGCGCCGGATCGGACCGGCCTTCAACGGCCCGCCAGCCACCGCAGGCGACCGCCGCGCGGTCGGCGTAGCCGATGACGAAGTACCCACGTGGCGCGGCGAAATCGCAGGGATCGACCGGCGTGACGTCCTCCCCGCCGTAGCGCTCCCGATACACCTGCTGCACCTCGGCGATCAGGCGTACCGAGTCGGGATGGTCGAACGGGGTGGGCCGCAGGTCGAGCACGACCCGACTGTATTGCCGTACCCCGACCGTCGGGCGACACCGCCGTCCCCGCGACGATCTACACCGCGACCGCCGGTGTCAGGCGGGCTGCTCCACCGCCACCCGGCCGGTGCGCAGCACCACGGCCAGGCTCAGCGCGGCAAGCCCCGCGAGACCGAGAAGCAGCGCCGGGTAGCCGGCGAGGCCGGTCAGCGACGCGAGGACGACCGGCAGCAGGAACCCGACATAGGTGAGCGAGTAGTACACCGCGGTGAGCCCGGCGAGATGGTGCGGCGCGGCCATCCGCTGTACCTCCAGCAGCCCCGCGACCAGGCACAATCCAAACCCTGCGCCCAGTACCACCGCCGCACCGAGGGCGAGAACCGGCGCTCCGAGAGCCGCCGTCGCGGAGGCGAGCAGGAGGCCGCCGACCATCGCCGCGAGACCGAACCGGGCGGCCAGCATCGGGGACCGACGGTCCAGATGCCGTGCCCAGGACTGGACCGCGACTCCGGTCCCGAGCGTGAGCGCGGTGACCAGCGTGGCGAAGAGCAGGCCGAAGCCGGCGATGTGGGGGCCCAGCGCTGCCGGCTGAACGGCAAAGGCGACCGAGGGAGCCCCGAACACCCACGGCGCCATCGGGAGCACCACCCGCCGGAACCGGACGGGCAGGTGCAGGCGCATGTCCAGTGGGCCCAGGTTCGCGCCTGCGGTCTCCGGCACCCGGAACATCGCGACGACCGCCACCGCGGTGATCGCGATGTGAACGAGGTAGGGCAACTCGAACGGCAGCGGCGCGAACTGGGCCAGCAAACCACCGAACAGCGGTCCGATGCCGAAACCGGCCGAGATCGCCAGTGCCGCGCGGCGGGCGCCCGCGGCCGGGTCAGCGGCCGGGTCGAACGGGGGCCCCGAGAGCTCCTTGACCCACGTCGTCCCGACGGCCATCGCCACGCCGGTGACCACACCGAACAAGAACCGGCCCACGCCGAGCGCCGCCTCCGACACCGCCGGCACGCCGCCCAGCGCGAGCACCGCGCTCGCCGGCACCGACACGATCAGTGCCGGCAGCAGCAGCCGTCGCCGTCCCCACCGGTCCGAGGCCGGGCCGCCGATCAGCAGGCCGGGCGCGAGCCCCGCGACGTAGACGGCGAAGAACGCCGCCACCGTCACGGCCGAGAACTGGCCCTGCTCCCGGTACAGCACCATCAGCGGACTGAACTGGTTGGCGCCGTACCCGATCGCGAACAACCCGACCGCCACCCGCGTCCATTGCCTCACGTCGTGTCCCTCCACCAGCCCGAGGGCCGGCACTCGTGCCTCATTCCAGCCGCCACCTCGTAGCGACCCGCGGTCAGTCTCAGATGCGGGCCTTGGCCTTGCGGCGCCAGGTGGTCAGGGCGCGCTCGGTGTAGCCGTTCGGTTCCGCGCGACCGGAGAACACCAGGTCCAGCGCCGCCTGGAACGACTCACTGCCGTCGAGGTCCTCCGTCATCGGGCGGTAGCCCGGCTCACCCGCGTTCTGTTCGTCGACCAGCGCGGCCATCCGGGCGAACGTCTCGCGCACCGACGCCCCGTCGACGAGGCCGTGGTGGAGCCAGTTGGCGATGAGCTGACTCGAGATTCGCAGCGTGGCGCGGTCCTCCATCAGCCCGACGCCGTCGAGGTCGGGCACCGTCGAGCAGCCGATGCCCAACCCCACCCAGCGCACCACATAGCCGAGGATCGACTGGGCCGCCGCCTCCAGTTCGTGGCGCTTCTCGTCGTCGGTCAAGGATCCGGTCAGGACGGGGACGCGCAGCAGCTCGCGCCGCTCGGTGACCCGCCCGGCCAGCTCGCGCTGGCGGGCGTGGACGTCGGTGCGCAGGTAGTGCAGTGCGTGCAGCGTGGCCGCGGTGGGCGAGGGCACCCAGGCGCAGTTGGCGCCCGCCTGTGG
The DNA here is from genome assembly GCA_046595345.1 of Pseudonocardia sp. Lineage (GTDB taxonomy): Bacteria > Actinomycetota > Actinomycetes > Mycobacteriales > Pseudonocardiaceae > Pseudonocardia. The sequence goes on along the minus strand of JBKJPD010000142.1, from coordinate 7,437 downwards.
CTGGGCCCCCTTCTGCGCGAGCATGTCGGCCATCGCCGCGGGCTTGGCCCACATGCCCTTGCCGACCTGCGCCTGCCCGGCGAACCCGGCGCGCAGCGCGACGTCGACATTGCGGTCCTCGTAGGCGGCGAGCCACGGCGTGGTCTTCATATCGTCCTTGCGGACCACCGGGCCGGCCTCGAAGTCGGTGTGGATCTCGTCGCCGGTGCGGTCGAGGAAACCGGTGTTGACGAAGATCACCCGGTCCTGCGCGGCCGCGATACACGCCTCCAGATTCAGCGTGGTGCGCTTCTCCTCGTCCATGATGCCGATCTTGAGGGTGGTCGGGGCCAGGCCCAGCGCCTCCTCGATCGCGCCGAACATCTCCACGGTGAGTGCCACCTCGTCGGGGCCGTGCTGCTTGGGCTTGACGATGTAGACGCTGCCCGCGCGGGAGTTGGCGTACCGGCCCAGACCGCGCAGGTCGTGCAGTGCGGCGGTGGCACTGACCAGTGCATCGAGCAGGCCCTCGCCGATCTCGGCCCCTGCCGCCGTGCGGACCGCGTCGGTGGTCATGTGGTGCCCGCAGTTGCGCACCAGTAGCAGCGAACGGCCGGGCAGGACGAGCACGGAGCCGTCGGGGTCGGTGTAGACGCGGTCGCCGTTGACGCGGCGCTCGACGGTCTTCCCGCCCTTCTCGAAGCTGGTCGACAGTTCGCCGGTCATCAGGCCCAGCCACGTGCGGTAGGCCTCGGCCTTGTCCGCGCCGTCCACCGTGGCGACGGAGTCCTCGAGATCGACGATCGTGGTGACAGCCGACTCCAGCACGACGTCGGCGATCCCTGCGTGGTGCTGACGGCCGACCTTGGTTCCCGGATCGATCGAGAGCTCGACGTGCAACCCGTTGTGCCGCAACAGAATCGCACCGTCGGCGTATCCGACGAACTGTGCCGGCTCGGCGAGCGGCCCAGCCCCGACGATGACGAGCACGCCGGCCTCGACCCGGTATGCGGTGACCTCGGTGTGGCTACCGGCGGCGAGGGGGAACAGCTCGTCGAGCAGCCGGTCGGCCTCGGCGATCACCTGGGCGCCGCGGCGCTCGTCGTAGCCGGGGACGAGCTCGAACTCCAGCGGGAGCGCGTCGGTGCCGTACAGGGCGTCGAACAGCGAGCCCCAGCGAGCGTTGGCGGCGTTGAGCGCGTATCGCGGAACCGTCGAAGGGACGACGAGCTGCGCTCCGGGGGTGTCGGCGATCTCGGCGTCGACCCGGTCGACCTGAACCTTGGGCTGCACCACGGGGACCAGGTAGCCGATCCCGGTGAGGAACGCCTCGTACGCGGCGACGTCGCCCGCTCCGTGCTCGCGGTGCCAGGCGTCGATCTGCTTCTGCAGCTCGTCGCGGCGGGCCAGCAGCCCGGCGACGCGGCCGGCGAAGCGGTCCTGGAGCGCGGCGCAGGTTGCCCAGAACCACTCCGGGTCGAGGTCGAGGCCGGGCAGCAGTTCGTCGGCCACGAAGGCGCGGAGGGTGGGGTCGATCTGCAGGTCCGTGGTCACGGTCTCCACCTTTCTGACTCTGCGACCGGATCGCTCTTTTCTATCACGTGGATAGTTCATTCCGCACTGCGGAACACAAGGTATGCTGGCCGATGTGACCCGATCCACGTCCGCCCCCGCCGGGGTGCAGTCCCTTACCCGAGGCTTCGAGCTGCTCGAGGTGCTGAGCGACGCCGGCGGCGAGGCGGGCCTCTCGGAGTTGGCCGCGCGTAGCGGGCTCGCTCCGGCCACGATCCACCGCCTGGTCCGCACGCTGCTGGGACTGGGCTACCTGCGGCAACTCCCGAATCGGCGCTACACCCTCGGCCCCGGACTGGTGCGCCTCGGCGACACCGCCGCCCGGCTGCTGGGCCGCTGGGCGCTTCCGGCGCTCACCGACCTGGTCGACGCCGTCGGGGAGTCGGCCAACCTCGCCGTGCTGGACGGCGACCGCGCCGTCTACGTCGCCCAGGCACCCTCACCGCACTCCGTGCGGATGTTCACCGAGATCGGCAGTCGCGTGCCGCTGCACTGCACGGGGGTCGGTAAGGCGCTGCTCACCCTGCTGCCCGCAGCCGAGGTAGACGCGCTCATCGCCCGCACAGGGCTCCCGGCGGTCACCCCGACCACGATCACCGACCCGGCTGCGCTGCACGCCGTGCTCGCCACCGCCCGGGAGCGCGGCTACGTGCGCGACGACGGCGAACAGGAGCAGGGAGTGCGCTGCATCGCGGTGCCCGTGGCAGGCCCGCACGGCCCCGTCGCGGTATCGGTGTCCGGGCCACAGGGACGGATCGACGAGGCGACGGTGGAGCGGATCATCCCGCTGGTGATCGCAGCCGGCGCTCGCCTGACGACGCTGCTGGCGGGCGGATAGCGGGCCGGCGCACCTTGACCGCCGCATCCGCACCCCGACAGCATCGGGGCCATGACTCTGCTCCCCGGCGTCCGATCCGCGACCGCCGACACCGACCGCATCCGGATGCACTACCTGGAGTCGGGCCCGACCGGCGGCGTGCCGATCGTGATGGTGCACGGCAACCTGTCCACCGGGCGGTTCTACGAGCACCTGATGCCCGAGCTCCCGCAGTACCGGGTCATCGCGCCGGACATGCGCAGCTTCGGCGACTCCGAGCCCGCCCCCCTCGACGCCACCCGCGGGCTCGCCGACTGGGCTGACGACGTCCACGCCCTCCTCCGGGCCCTGGCGATCGACGCCCCGCCCCACCTCGTCGGCTGGTCGACAGCGGGCGCGGCGATCGCCCGCTACGCCCTGGACCGCCCCGTCGCGTCGCTGACGTTCATCGATCCTGTCTCCCCTTACGGCTACGGCGGCACCCACGCCGACGGGACGCCGTGCTACCCCGACTTCGCCGGTTCCGGCGGCGGCGGTGTCAATCCCGAGGTGGTCACCCGCCTCGACGAGGGTGACGCCACCACCGAGAGCCCGTTCTCCATCCGCAGCGTGATGAACGCCTTCTACTTCGCCCCGACGCACCGCGAGTCGCCCGAGCGCGAGGACCTGCTCGTCGCCGAGATCCTCAAGACCGTCACCGGTGACGGCAACTACCCCGGCGACAGCTCCCCGTCGGAGAACTGGCCGTTCATCGCCCCAGGGACCAGCGGGATCCTCAACGCGCTGTCCCCCAAGTACTGCAACTGGGCGGGCATCGTCGACCTCGAGCCCAAGCCGCCGATCCTCTGGACCCACGGTTCGGCCGATCTCGTGGTCGCCGACGGTTCACCGCTGGAGATGGGCACTCTCGGATCGGCCGGGGCCATCCTGGGATGGCCGGGCGCGGCCGTGTACCCGCCGCAGCAGATGGTGAGCCAGATCCGGGAGGTACTGGGCCGCTACGCCGACGCGGGCGGCCCGGTACGCACGGAGATGTTCGAGGGCTCCGGCCACGGCCCGCACATGGACGCCCCCGAGAACTGGCTGTCGGTGTTCACCGAGTTCATCGATTCCGTTCATCCCTGAGAACAGCCGTGCGCACCTCGCATCGGCCTTCAGCGGATGACACGTCCGATACCCTGGTCCAAACGCGCTTACCACTGATGACGTGTCGGCGCAGGGGGAGGGCGGGCGATCATGGCTGCAGACCTGGCGTTCGACGCGCTGGCCGATCCTGTTCGCCGAGAGATCCTGGCTGTACTGGCCGAGCGGGACGAGTGCAGCGCGGGCGAGCTCTCCGCAGCCATCGACCGGGTGGGGCGCACCGCTGTCTCCAGCCATCTGCGGGTGCTGCGCACCGCCGGGTTGATCGCCGAGCGGCGCACCGGCCGCTTCCGGTTCTACTCGGTGAACTCCACCGGCCCGGCCCAAGACGTCATCCAACTGCTCCAGGAGCTGTTCCAGGCATCGTTGGGGGCCGCCAAGGTGGCCGCCGAAGCCGTGCCCGCCGCCTCCCGCGACCCCTCGGACCGCAGAGTCATGTGATGGCCGGCCTGGCCCTGTCCGCCGAGCAGCGGATTGACGCGCCGCCCGCGGCGGTGTTCGCGCTGTTCGGGGCCGGTTCGGGGGCCGGCTGGGTGTTCGACGCCGTGTGCGATCGCGTCGCGCCGGGGATCGCCGTCACCCTCCGCGCCCCGCTGGGCGGGCCGACCGGCCCGCCGGTGGAGATCCTCGGCCGGATCTCCCGGGTCCACGAACCGTCACGTATCGAGACCCGGCTCGACGTTCCGTGGCGCGGCCGGTTGCGGGTGCTTTTCGACGCCACGTCCGGCCCGGCCGGGCTCGGCACCAGGGTCCGGCTGATCGCCGATCTCGACGATTCCGGCCTGCAGTGGCTGATGCGTCGCCACGGCCACTCGGTGAGCGACATCCCCGGCCGCGACGAGCACCCCGTCGGCCTGCTGACCAGCAAGTCCGGACCGGGAAGCGTATTCGCCACCGCCACCGAGAACCTGGCGGCAATGGCCGTCGAGGAGATCAACGCCGACGGCGGAATCCGCGGGCGGCCGGTGCGCCTGGTGGTCGGCGACGACGCCACCGACGCCGAGGTCGGTGCCGCCGAGGCCTGGCGGCTGGTGCGCAGCGGCTGTCGCGCGATCATCGCCACCACCACGTCGGCGACATTCGCCCGCGCCGCCGAGGAATTGCGAGGCGTCGACATCCTGCTCGTGCACACCGTGATGAACGAGGGTGGCCTCGGCGGCGATCTGCGGGTGCAGCTCGGGGAGCGCCCGGACGGCCAACTGCGGGCCGCGGTCGGGCCGATGATGGGCATCGCAGGTGGGCGGCGCTGGTTCCTCGCGGGCAACGACTACATATGGCCCCAGGCGGTGCATACCGCGGCCCGTCGGGTGCTGGCCGAGCGCGACGTGACCGTCGTCGGCGAGGGTTTCGCGCCGCTGGGCACCCACGACTTCACCCCGCTGATCGAGCGGATCCGCGCCTCGGGTGCCGATGTGGTGCTGTCCTCCTTCGTCGGTGCCGATCTCGTGAGTTTCGAGCGCCAGTGCCACATCATGGGAATCCGCGACCGCAGCCGGACGCTCGCACTGGCTCTCGACGAGCCGACGCGCGAGCGGATCGGCGACACCGCCGCAGCGGGGATGTGGGGCGTCGCCGGCTACTTCGAGCAGCTCCCCGATCCGCTGAACGTGGCATTCCTGCGGCGATACCGCAGCCGGTTCGGGGCGTTCGCGCCGCCGGTGTCGAGCATCTCGGAGTCGACATACGAGGCGCTGCACCTCTACGCCGCCGCGGCCCGGCGGGCCGGGGAGGACGAGCCCCGGGCGGTGGCCCGTGAACTGCGGCGAAGCCGGTCGGAGTTCCCCCGCGGCACCGTCACCGTCATGGGGCCGGAGACCGTCGAGCAGAGCCTGTTCCTGGCCGAGGCGGTTCCGGGCGGTCTCGCCGTGAGTCGGCCGCGTTAGCTCCCGGTCAACAACATGTCGATGCGCCACTGCACGTTGACGTGTTACCTGCGCAGTCAATAAGGTTCGGCACCTCGACGTCACCCGAGCGCAAGGAGATCCGATGGCTGTCACACCACCCGATCCGGATGCACTGGCCCGGGTCGCAAAGCACTACGGGCTCGGGCTCTCGGCCGACGACATCGCCTCGTTCTCCCCCATGGTGCACGGCCTGCTCACCTCGTGGGACACCGTCGAGGAGCTCTACAACGCCTCCGCGCCCGCGATGCCCACGCGGGCCTGGGCCCGTCCGGCCGCCGCCGACAACCCCTACAACGCCTGGTACGTCACCTGCGAGATCAACGAGACCGCCGCAGGACCGCTCACCGGCAAGACCGTCGCCATCAAGGACAACACCGCGGTCGCAGGCGTGCCGCTGATGAACGGTTCCATGACGATGGAGGGCTACACGCCGCGGCGCGACGCCACGATCGTCTCCCGCATGCTCGCCGCGGGCGCCACGATCACAGGCAAGGCGGTCTGTGAAGACCTCTGCTTCTCCGGCGGCTCGCACACCTCCCGCACCGGTGCCGTCCGCAACCCCTGGGACGAGACCCGCTCGGCGGGCGGGTCGTCGTCGGGTAGCGCGGCGCTGGTGGCGAGCGGGCTCGTCGACGTCGCCACCGGTGGTGACCAGGGCGGCTCGGTCCGCATCCCGTCGGCGTACTGCGGCACCGTCGGGCACAAACCGACCCACGGACTCGTCCCCTACACCGGTGCGTTCCCGATCGAACAGACCATCGACCACGTCGGGCCGATCACCCGCACGGTCGCCGACGCCGCGCTGGTGCTGTCGGTGATCGCCGGGCCGGACGGCCTCGACCCCCGCCAGCCCCGCGACCTGGTGCCCGACGACTACGTGGCCGCGCTCGCCCGCGGCGCCGAGGGCCTGCGGATCGGCATCGTGTCCGAGGGCTTCGGGCACCCCAACTCCGAGCGGGGTGTGGACGACGCGGTACGCGCGGCCGTGGAGACCCTGCGCGGCGCCGGGCTCACCGCCGAGGACGTATCGATCCCCTGGCACACGCACGGCACGAAGATCTGGGACGTCATCGCCACCGAGGGCGCCACCGTCCAGATGGTGGACGGTAACGGCTACGGCATGAACTGGCAGGGCCTCTACGACCCCGAGGTGATCGAGCACTACGGCGAGCAGTGGCGTCGTGACGGCAGCCAGTTCTCCGAGACGGTCAAGCTCGTGCTGCTCGCCGGCCGATACGCGATCGACGGCTACCAGGGCAAGCACTACGCGATGGCCCGCAACCTCGTCCCGCAGCTGCGCGCCGCCTACGACGAAGCACTCGCCCGCTACGACGTCCTCGTGATGCCGACCCTGCCGGTGCAGGCGACGCTCCTGCCCGAGCCGGGCGCACCGCGCGAGGACGTCATCGGTCGTGCGCTGGAGATGATCGCCAACACCTGCGTCACCGACGTCACCGGCCATCCGGCGTGCTCGGTGCCCGCGGGGCTGGTCAACGGCCTGCCGACCGGAATGATGATCATCGGCAAGCACTTCGACGACGCCACCGTGCTGCGCGTGGCGAACACGTTCGAACAGGCGGGCGGGGGCTCCCCGCCGCCGCAGGTCGCAAGGGTGGGGAGTCCCTCATGAACGGTGTCCACGATCTGGGCGGTACCGACGGGCTCGGGCCCGTCATCGTCCCGGAGAACGAGCCCGTGTACCGCGCGGAGTGGGAGAAGGCGGCCTTCGCCATGTTCTCCATGCCGTTCCGCGGCGGGTTCTTCGGTGTCGACCAGTTCCGCTACGGCATCGAGCAGATGCACCCGGCGGTGTACCTGGTCTCGCCCTACTACGAGCACTGGGTGCACGCCGCCGAGCACTATGGCGTGTTGAAGGGCATCCTCGACCCGGCCGAGATCGAGGAGCGCACCCAGTTCTACCTCGACAACCCGGACGCGCCGCTACCCGAGCGGGAGGACCCCGACCTGCTCGCGTTCGTCGACGGCGTCGTCAAGGCCGGCGCCCCGGCCGGGCGCCCGTCG
>JBKJPD010000077.1:0-6765 GCA_046595345.1 Pseudonocardia sp. | reverse complement strand
GTGCTGGCCTGGGTGTTGGCCTTCGCCGGTCCGGGAATGTCGACCGACGGCTGGCAGGTCCGGGTCAGCGCCTGGCTGCAGCACACCGCCACCGGCACGGCGCAGGCCCTGGACTGGGTGCCCGGTTGGGTGTTCGCCGCCGTGCTCGTCGCGGGCTTCGCGGGGGCCCTGCGCCGCGGGCTCCGTACCCGGGCCGCCCGCCGGGCCGACCCGGCGGACACCGGTCCGCACGACCTCCCGGCCCCCGTTCCGCCGCCGATCGCGGTGGACACCGTGCACGCGAAGGAGTCCTGATGAGTGGCAGCCGGATGAGTGGCAGCCGGGCCGGGGCCGCCAGCGCCCGTCGCTCGGTCGTCGGGAGGACGCGCCGTTCGCAGCGCTCGCGCACCCCGTTCGTCGTCGCCGGGTCGGGGGTGCTGGCCGTGGTCGCGCTGTTCGCCGTCTACACCACGAGCACCACCGGTGATGCCGTGGCGTCGCACCGCTACGACGTGGGTGAGCCGGGGATCGGCGCGACCACACCGGACTTCCTGCTGCCCGACGTGAACGCGCCGGCCGCCCCCGGCGGGTTGCCCCCGACCGTGAAGCTGAGCGACTACCGCGGCGAGACGGTGCTGCTGTACTTCCACGAGGGCCTGGGCTGCCAGCCCTGCTGGGACCAGATCCGCGACCTGGAGTCCGACCCGGGCCTGCTGGCCTCGGCCGGGATCGACCGGCTGCTGACGATCACCAGCGGGCCGCAGGACCTGATCGCGCAGAAGATGCGCGACGACGGGCTCACCGCCCCGGCGCTGGCGGACACCGATCTCGCCGTCTCCGCCCGGTGGGAGGCCAACCGCTTCGGGATGATGGGCACCTCCCGCAACGGGCACACCTTCGTCCTGGTCGGGCCGGACGGGGTCATCAAGTGGCGCGCCGACTACGGTGGCCCGCCCAACTACACCATGTACGTCCCCGCTAACCAGCTGCTCGACGACCTGCGCGCCGCTCGTCAGGCCGGATGACCCGGCGATGATCGAGGTCACCCTGCTCACCCAGGCCGACTGCCGGTTCTGCGAGATCGCCGTCGCGGTACTGGCCCGGGTCGCCGAGGACCATCCGATGGCCGTCCGTCACGTCGGCCTGGACACCGACGACGGTCGGGCGCTGGCCGCGCGCCACGGCGTCGTGTTCGCCCCCGGCGTGCTCATCGACGGCGAGATGTTCGGCTACGGGCGGCTGTCGGAGCGGCGGCTGCGCCGCCACCTGGCCGCCCGCGACACGCGTCCGCGCGCCGGGCGCGGTATCAGCGAGGACATCCGACGGTGACCACAGCGGTGTCCGGGCGGCGCCGGACGCCCGTCGTGGCCGCGCTGCTCGCGCTGCTGCTCGGCGGGTGCGGCGTCGGCACCGACGCGGTCGCCGCCGGCGGGAGCTTCACCTTCGTCGCCCCCGGCGGGCAGACCCGCATCTTCTACGAACCGGAGAGCCGCGGCACGGTGCGTGGTCTGTCCGGGGACAGCCTGCTCGGACCTGCCCCGACCGTCGGGCTCGAGGACTTCCCCGGGCAGGTCGTGGTGCTCAACGTGTGGGGTTCCTGGTGCGGCCCGTGCCGGGAGGAGGCACCCGGTCTGCAACAGGTATACGAGACCACCCGCGCGACGGGGGTCACCGTGCTGGGCATCGACGTGCGCGACGACCGCGACGCCGCGGCCGACTTCATGCGCGACCGTGGGTTGACCTATCCGTCGATCTTCGACAACCCCGGCCGGTCCCTGGTCGCGCTGCGCGGTTTCCCCCGCAACACCGTCCCGTCCACGATCGTGCTCGACCGCGAGCACCGGGTGGCCGCGGTGTTCCTCACCACCGTCCGCATCGGCGAGCTGCTACCGGTGGTGCAGCGCATCGCCGCCGAGCAACCCGGCGCCGCGGCCCAGACGGGGGTGGGGTCGTGAACGGCCTCGGGGTGTTGCTCGTCACCGGGTTGTGGGGGATCTTCATCGCGTGGCTGCGCGTCCCCGTCGGCGGCTTCACTGTCCCCCTCTGACCGGAAGCGGAGTTGGAAACTGTGGCGGTGGTCCTCGTGGTGGACGACGAACCGAAGATCCGGCAACTCGTGGGCTCCTACCTGGAGCGCGACGGGCACACCGTGTTGCTGGCCTCCTCCGGCGCCGCGGCGCTGGAACTGGCCGTCGGCGCGGACCTGATGATCCTCGATCTCGGTCTGCCCGACCGGGCCGGTCTGGACATCGCCCGCCAGGTCCGGGAAACCCTGGAGATGCCGATCATCATCCTCACCGCGCGTGCCGGGGAGGCCGACCGGATCGCCGGACTGCGCCTGGGCGCCGACGACTACGTGAGCAAACCGTTCAGCCCCGGCGAGCTCGTCGCCCGGGTCGACGCGGTGCTGCGCCGCAGCGCCCCCGGCCGCCCTGACGGTGGTGCGCGCTCGTTCGGCGAGGGCGTCCTGCGGATCGACGACCAGCGCCGCGAGGTGTGCGTCGACGGCCACCCCGTCACCATGACCCGCTCGGAGTTCGACCTGCTGACCGCGCTCGCGGCCCGGCCGGGGCGGGTGTGGTCGCGCCAGGAGCTGGCGAACCGGATCCGCGGCGAGCGGGAAGGTGGCGCCGAGGAGCGCGCCATCGATGCCCACGTCAAGAACCTGCGCCGCAAGCTCGACGACCCGCCGGCGGCGGCGCGGCTGGTGCTGACGGTCACCGGCGTCGGCTACAAGCTCGGAGTCCCCCGCGATGGCTAGGCCAGCTCGGTGGAAGCGCAGAGGGGTTGCGCGTCGCCTCGCCCTGACGGTCATCGCGACCGCCGTGGGCGCGGCCGCGTCGACCGCGATCGTGGTCAACGTGGCCTTCGGCGCCCGGTTCGAGGGCTACCTCGACACCCAGCAGCAGGCCCGAGTCCAACAGATCGTCACGTCGCTGACCGCCGACTACCGGACCGAGGGGGGCTGGCGCGCCGACTCGCTGGACCAGCTGGCGGCAGGTCTGGTGATGTCCGGCTCGACCGTGACGGTGCAGGGAGCCGACGGCCGGCCCGTCTGGTCACTCGCCGACTCCGGCGTCGATCCCGCGATCAGCGCGATGCATCGCGAGATGATGGGCGTCCCCGACCTCGGCCCCGCCGTCACCGTGCCGGTGGTCGTCGAGGGGCGCCCGGTCGGGACGGCGACGGTGCAGGTCCCGCAAGAGCTGTCCGCGACCGCGGACCTCGAGTTCCGCGACGCCGTGAACCAGCTGCTCCTGCTCGCCGCGGCGGGCGCCGCCGTAATGGCACTGCTCGTCGGCCTGCTGGTCGCCCGGCGCACCACCCGGCCGCTGGCCGAACTGACCGAGGCCGCCGACGACCTGGCCGCGGGCAACCGGGACCGCCGCGCACACGTGTCCTCAGCTGACGAGATCGGCGACCTGGCCCGGTCGTTCAACGCGATGGCCGACGCGGTGGACCGCGAGGACGAGCTGCGCCAGCGGTTCGCCGCCGACATCGCCCACGAGATCCGGACTCCGCTGGCGATCCTGCAGGGGCAGCTCGAAGCGGTACAGGACGGCATCACCTATCCGGACCGTCGACTGATCGACTCACTGCACGAGGAATCGCTGCGGATGGGCCGGCTCGTCGCGGACCTGGAGACCCTCGCCGACGCCGGCGCGGCCGGGTTCACCCTGCGACGTCGCGAGGTGGCGCTGCGGCCCCTGGTCAACGCCGCCCTCGACAGGCTGGCCGGTCACCTCGCCGAGCTCGAACTCGAGGTCGTCCGCACGCTCGACGAGGTCGACGTGTTCGCCGATCCCGTCCGGATCAGCCAGGTCGTCATCAACCTGCTGACCAACGCCGCCATCTGGACCCCGCCCGGGGGCACGATCACCGTCACGCTCGCCCGCAGACCCGACGGCGCCGAGATCGCGGTGGCCGACACCGGCCCCGGCATCCCCGACGAGGAGATGCCGCGGGTGTTCGACCGGTTCTTCCGCGGCGCCGCCGCCCCCGCGGGGGGCTCGGGCATCGGGCTGGCCGTGGCCGTGGAACTCGTCCGCGCCCACGACGGCGACATCACCGTGGACAGCCACCCCGGCCACGGCAGCCGGTTCCTGGTCCGGCTCCCGATGACCACATCACCGAACCGCGGCGTCTTCATCGGATCTTCATGACCCGTGCCTAGCTTCGAGATCGTCAGCTTCGACGACCACGAACAGGAGACCACGATGACGATCATGAACAAGGCCGGAATGGCGATCACCGGTGCGGTGCTGGCGACGGTGCTCGGCGCAGCCGGCGCCGGCGTCGCCTTCGCCACGCCGTCGGTGGCGGCACCGTCGGGAGCGGTCACCCAGGCCACCCCGGACGACGCAACCGATCCGGTGGACAACGGTGCAGCCCTGGAGGGCATGGACGCGATGATGCGGCAGATGGTGCAGGATCTGCCCGCCGAGCAGCGTGACGCCGCCACCCGCATGCACGAGGAGATGCGTCCCGCCATGAAGTCGATGATGTCCAAGGACATGGCCGGCATGGACCAGATGGGCGAGCACCACGCCGCCGTGCCCACCGGCTGATCCGTCCTTCCGTGCGCGGTCGGTGGCGCTGCAGCCCGGCGTGCCACCGACCGCTGACGAGCACCGTGTCACTTCCGGCCCATGCCGTTCCCACCTGGGCGCAGTGGCGCCCCGAGCCCACGCGGTCCATCACATTGCCCAGACGTGACGATCGAACAAATTATCATCTACCATGTCGGTACGGAGATAGTAGATGGCAGCGGCGGTGCCCTGTCGAGCGCTGAAGGAGAAGACGATGGAGTCACTGCTGTACGGCCTGGCCCTGCTGGCCTGCCCGGTCGGGATGGGCGCGATGATGTGGATGATGATGCGCGGCCGGCGCGCCGGGAGTGGTACCCCGAAGGCGTCGGATCAGGTCGCCGAGCTGCGCTCCGAAATCGACCAGCTCAAGGCCGAACGCGGAGTTCAGCGGGCGAAGGGCGGCCTGTGATGTCGACCTGGATCGCCGCGTTCGTCGCGGTCGCCGCGATCGCGGCCACCTATTTCCTCTGCGTCCGGCCGGCGATGCGCGGGCGCTGCGCGATGAGCGGGACCACCCTCGCCGATCCGGTCACCGATCGACAGATCGCGGAGCTGCGGGAGGAACTGCGGATGCTGCGCGCCCAGGACGCACTCGACGACGGCCGCATCCCACGCAGCCACCCCACGCTGCCGACCACCGGGACCTGAACTATCCGATGCCGGCCCCACGGGGCGACGGACGACCTCGGGGGTGATCAGGTCGGGCGCAGCGCCACCTACTGGCTGGAACCCGACGAGCACGCCCTCACCTCGTCCGAACCGGTGACGATCGGATTCGTCGGCCGGCGGGTCGGGCCACCGGCCAGGACCCGCGTGGCCGGCGCTGGTCCTGCTCGGCGTGTTCGTCGCACTGGTGACCCAGGCTCTGCTGTTGCAGAGGTCGGTGGGTGCGTGGGCCGGGGCCGGTGGGTCACCGCTCCCGGTCGATGGACACGCGCGCCGGCTCGCCCGCCGCGGGCGAGGTGGGGGTGTGTGGGCCGCAGGGCTCACCGCGAGCCGCACCGCCGTCGGTGCGGTGGCGCCGTCGCCACCCCACGACACCGACGGCGAGCAGCGCCGCGGCGCCGATCAGCCAGGGGCTGAGCAGCCACGCCCCGAGCCCGCCGAGGACACCGGCGGCGAGCAGGCCCGGCCCGGCGCAACACAGCACCGCCAGTCCGGCGATCGCGGCGATACCGAGGGAGTCCCGCATCGAGTGGCGAGTGGGATCAACAGACATGGCGGGAGACGTCCTTCCTTCTCAGGTGCGGGGTTCGATGCGCTCGCAGGAGGCCAGCGCGGCGCAGTTGTCCGCGGCCAACGACCGGGCCAGCACGACCAGGTCGGCCACCCGCGGGTCGACCACCCGGTAGTGGGTGAACCGGCCCTCGCGGCGGGCGGCGACGTAACCGCAGTCGGCCAGACACGCCAGATGGACCGACACCCGCCCCTGGGACAGTCCGACGTGGGCGATGCACTCGCTGACGGTGTACTCGCCGGCGAGCAGGAACTCCAGCAGCCGCAGCCGGGTCGGATCTCCCAGCGCGCGGAAGAACTTCGCCACCACCCCCACCTGCTCACCTGCCTCACCGAGCAGCGGCGCTACCCCAACCGCAGCTAGAGGGGGTAGAGGTGGGGCGGGGGTGCCCGAGTTGCCGGTCATCGTGTCCCAGCTCCTTCGATAAACAACGCATCCGCCTGGACGAATGCCAGATGTTAGCATGCATTCGGAAAAGCAGATTGAATCGGTTCGCGTCGGGTACCCACCCGATCAGCGATCCCGAGATCGAGTGTCCTGGCCGGGGCTCGTCCGCCCGGCTCCATTGAATGAGCTCTGAGGAGATCGTTCGTGAACGACACCGAAGTGTTCGACCTGGAGCTGGGTCGAGGCCTGGCCCACGACCTGGGGTTCGGGCCGGCCGTCGCGGCGGTGACCGGGGCCGCCTGGAGCATCAGAGGCCGCCGCCCTTGACAGGCCCACCCATCACACCCGGACACTCCCGTGGGTCGACGACCCACGGCGGACACCGAACACGGAGGTTCACGATGACACCGCTGCTCTACCCGGCGTTGCGCCGACTGCTCGACGACGGCGCGCAGCTGGTCGAGGTCCTGCCCGCCGGCGAGTACACCGAGATGCACCTGCCCGGAGCGGTCAACATCCCGCTCAAGACCCTCGACCAGCTGCGCGCCGTCGTCGAGCAGTCGGCGCAACGCC
>JBKJPD010000663.1:0-5653 GCA_046595345.1 Pseudonocardia sp. | reverse complement strand
ACACACCGGCCGGGCTGCGCGCGCGGCTGCCCGACCGCACGATCTCGGCCCGCACCGGCCTGGACGACGACGCGCTGAACGCGCTGCCCGAGGTGCTGTCGGTCCGCCGCGACGGGGACCGGGTCCTGGTCGCGACGACGGCGCCGGAGGGCGTCCTGCGGATCTGGCTCGCGAACGACCCCGGGGTCGCCGACCTGCGGGTCGAGGGTGCCGGGCTGGAACAGGCGCTGTTCGCGATCACCGGCGACGAGATGACTGAGGTATCGGCATGACCACCGCACTGGACAGGGGTGTCGGAGGCCGGGTGCTGGGCGTCGAGGTGGCCGAGGGGCCGCGGGGGGCCCTGCGGGAAACGAAGGCCCTGTTCTTCTCGGTGCTGTTCCCGGTGGGGTTCTTCGCACTGTTCGCGTCGCTGTTCGGTAACCAGCCCACCGCGATGGGCCTGCCGGTGGCCGCCTCGATGCTGGCCACCTACGCCACTTACGGCGTCGTGTCGGTGATGCTGATGAACCCGGCATCCGCACGGCCGAGGACCGCACCATCGGCTGGCTGCACGTCAAGAAGGTCTCGGGCGCCCCGATCAGCGCGACGATCGCCGCCAAGGTGATTGCAGCCCTCCCGTACGCGGTGGTGACGCTGGTCGCGATCACGCTGGCATCACAGCTGACCGGAGCGGATGTCACGGTGAACGTGCTCGCGCTGCTGCTCACCACCGTGGTCGCGGGGGCCCTCGCGGGCGGGGCCTGCCGTAGCCTGCGGGTGTGACCAGCGACGCCGAACGAGCGTCACGTTCCTGGTGGGGCGTGACGCCCTGGCATCTGGTCTGGCTGGGGCAACTCGCCTTCCAGCCGCTCTACGACGACCGCAACCGGCTGCTGCAGTGGATCGTCGCCGGGGCCGTGGTGGCCGTGTTCGTCCCGCTCTACGTGGCAGCCGCCCGGTCCGGGCCTGCTCGGCGCTGGGCGCCCGTCCTCACCATCGCGCTGGCCGTACTCGTCACCCCGCTGAACTCGGGCGCCACGGTTCTGTTCATCTACGCCGCCGCGTTCGTCGGGGGATCGCTGCCGCGTCGGGCGGCGCTGCGCTGGCTCGCCGCGTTCACCGTCCTCATCCTGGCGCTGGCGGTGGTCTCCGCCATCCCGATGCCCTGGCGGATCTTTGCCTTCACACCCAACGCGATCCTGCTCTGGGTGATCGGGCTCAGCGTGATAGCGGAGGTGGAGAAGGCCCGCGCCGACAAGTTCCACAACGCCCGGGTCGAGCACCTCGCCACGCTCTCGGAGCGCGAGCGGATCTCCCGCGACCTGCACGACCTCCTCGGCCAGACCCTCACCGGCATCGTCGTCCGTTCCCAGCTCGCCCAGCGCCTCGCCGCCCGCGACGCCGCAGCCGGCATCGCCGAGATGGCCGAGGTGGAACGGGCGGCGCGGGCGGCCCTGACCGAGGTGCGGGCCACCGTGTCGGGCTGGCGGGCGGTGGACCTGGACCAGGAGCTCACCACCGTCGCCGAGACCGTAGCCGCGGCCGGGGTGAGGTTGACCATCACCCGCGATCCCGACCTGGTCCTCACCCCGTCGGCCGAGACCGCGCTGGGGCTGGCGCTGCGCGAGGCCGTCACGAACGTGGTGCGCCACGCCCACGCCACCCGCTGCACGATCGCGCTGCGCCGCGTGGGCGAGCGGGTCGTGCTCGAGGTGACCGACGACGGCGTGGGCGGCGAGCAGCGCGACGGCAACGGGCTCACTGGCATGCGGGAACGGATCGCCGCGCTCGGCGGCGACGTCGACCGGCAGGTCCGCGGCGGCACGGCCGTGACGGTGGCCGTGCCCGCGGCCGTGGCCACATGAGCCGGTCGACCCCGCAGGTGGGCATGCCGTGATTCGACTCGTTCTTGCCGAGGACCAGGCGATGGTGCTCGGCGCGTTCGCGCAACTGCTCGGGCTGGAGCCAGACCTCGACGTCGTGGCCACCGCGGTCGACGGCACGGCCGCGCTGGCCGCGGTGCGCGAGCACGACCCGGACGTGCTCGTCACCGACGTCGAGATGCCCGGGATGACCGGCCTGGACGTTGCCGCGGCCCTGCGCGGCTCGCGTACCCGGCTGGTGATCGTCACGACCTTCGCGCGCTCGGGCTACCTGCGCCGCGCGCTGGAGTCGGGGGTGTCGGGCTACGTGCTCAAGGACGCCCCGATCGACCAGCTCGTGGACACGGTGCGCCGCGTCCACGCCGGCGAGCGCGTCATCGACCCGGTGCTGGCCGTCGCGGCGTGGGACGGCGCCGATCCTTTGACCGACCGCGAACGCGACGTCCTGCGCCTCGCCGCCGCCGGCCTGGCAGGAGCCGAGATCGCCACCCGCCTGTTCCTGGCCGAGGGCACGGTCCGCAACTACCTCTCCACGGCCATCACGAAACTGGGCGTCCGCAACCGCATCGAGGCCGCCCACCTGGCCCGCGACCGCGGCTGGCTCTGACCCATCCCCGTGAGCGCGGGTCGGGGCCTACGCGCGCGTCGGGGCGAACAGCAGCCGGGCGGACCGTGAGCGGGACTCGCGCGCATCGAGACCCGGCAAGATGAGGGTGGAAGCTGAACCCACCCACCCGGGTCGCGGTCTGACCGTCGGGGAACAGGAGGGACGCGATGGGAACGTCCAGGGTGCTGGTGGTCGGGATCGACCCGAGGTGTTTCCCTGAGTTCGATGCCGACGCCGCGCTGGCGAAGGTCGAGGCCGGGCAGGCGCGGTTCGCCGAGCACGGGATCGGCGCCGATCTCTGCCTCGTCGCGCCGGACGAGACGGCCGAACCGGCCCTCGTCGCAGCGCTCGGCCGCGGCTATGAATGTGTGGTGATCGGCGGAGGGATCCGGACCTACGAGCCCCTGCTCGAGCTCTTCGAGCGCGTCATCAACCTGGTCCACCGCCATGCTCCCTCGGCCGCCATCGCGTTCAACACCAGCCCGCTTGACAGTGTTGACAGGGCGATGCGCTGGTTGCCCTGAACCCATGCCGCCATCGGGCAGCGTTGCGAGGGCACGGACACTGTCCGTCGGGGTGCCGGGGAAAGTTGTGTGGGTTTTCTCGGGCGTCGGGGCCTGACAGGGCGAAAATACCCCGAACGGCCTCGTTCCAGGGGGACCCGGCTGCGAATCCCGGAGGTCTGGTACCGCAAAGGGGTCGGGATAGTACTCGCCGAAGATCGGGCGGATATGCCTGAGTAGTCTCCTGCGCTGCCGTCGGAGCCATGTCTTCACGACAGACCGCAACCCGACCTACGCCACGCAGAACTCGTTGCCTTCAGGGTCCTGCATGATCCACCAATGTCCGGCAGGTCCCTTGTCGGCCTCGCGGACGCGGCCTGCCCCCAACTCTTCCAACCGGGCTACCAGCTTGTCCAGGCCGCCGTGCTCGCTGTGGACGTCGACGTGCAGGCGGTTCTTGACAGTCTTGCCCTCGGGCACGTCCTGGAAGAGCAGCCGTCGGCCGCGGCCGACACCGCTGGTCTCGTCAAACGGGTCCTCGGGGTGACGGATCGCGGCGTAGCCGCGGAAGGTCTTGCGGCCGCGATGCTCGACGACCGCATCCTCGCCGATGTTGCAGGCGGCCAGCAGTTGCCCGATAAGCGCGCTGGGGTCTTCCACCTCGTACTCCAGGGCCGCCGCCCAGAAGTCCGCGAGGGCGGGTGCGTTCGTGCTGTCGATGACAAGCTTCCAACTCAAGACCATGTAAGCAGTCAAATGGTTACATGGACTCCTCGGCAACCAAGGGGTTGACGCTGCACTCCCACACCGGAGTCACCTACCGGTTCGACCCCGGCGCACTGTGCCTGGAGCTGCTGACCACCGGCGGCCCCCGCTCCTACCGCCGGTACGAGGTACGGCACGAACCCGCCGATCTGGCCACTTGGGCGGACCGGCGTATCCCGCACGCTGCCCCACCCTGCCCAGCAGCAGACATACCCGAAGCCGTCGAACAGGCTCACGCCAGGACCCGGAGCCTGCCCGGTCTGAGCGCCGGGCCACCGCTCAGCGGCGTGCCGTCCAGTCGGCCACGAGGTCGGCCACGGTGTCGCGGGCGTCGTCGGGCTCGGTGAAATAATGGTTGCCGGTCAGTAGCTCCAGGGTCCGGTCGGAGGAGGCCAGCCCGTCGTGGATCGCGCGCGCGTCGCTCTCGTAGACGCCCGAGTCGCCGCGAGCGTGTACCACCAGGGCCGGGACCGTGATCCTGCTCAGGTGCGGGCCCGCGCTGCACTGGGAGGTCGCCACGCTCCACATCGACAGCCACGTGCGCAGTGTCGACTGCCCGCCGATGCCGAACACGCCGTAGTTCGCGGCCTGCGGATCGCCGCGATAGCAGCTCCGCGCCGTACGCTCCGAGGGCTCGATCGAGGGGTCGATCATGCGCAGGTCGGCCCACGTCCGGAACGTCTGGAACAGCCGGTCAGATGCTCGGGTGCCCTCCAGTGCATCGAGCTGCGCGATCGCCCAATCGGTGATCCGCTGGTTACGGGCGCGCTGAGCGATCCGGTAGCGGAGTTGGAAGTCCGCGTCGAACGGCGGGCCGTTGGCCGGGTCGAAGGGGTCGAGCGCCGGATCGACCGACAACGGGTCGGTCTCGTCGATGACGGACGCGTCGAGCCACGAGGTGAGCACCTCGGGCCGGCCGGGATGCGCGGCCAGCGCGACGTAGGCATCGGCGGCCGGCAGGTGCGCGATCGCGTCCGCGGCCCGTGGGTCCGACGGCGTGACGTTCGGTTCGACCGCCTGCGACTGGTAGGCCGCCATCAGCGACCCGCCACCGGAGTTGCCGAGCAGCACCACGCGCTCGACGCCCGCGGTCTCGCGCAGCCACCGCACCCCGACACCGATCTCGGCGAGGGCGTGGTCGAGCAGGAAGTAGGCCTCCGCGCCACGGAACCGGGTGTTCCAGCCCAGGAACCCGTAGCCGCGCCCGGCGAGGTGGGACGCGAGGTAGTGCTCGGAGAAGTCGACGTTGTAGTGCGTGGCGATGAACGCGGTGCGGGGGCGGCGGCCCGCGGGGGCGTGGTAGATGCCCTGGCAGGGATGGCCGCCCGCCCCGGCGCGGGGCGCCAGGGGAGAGGCCAGCCCCACGAACTCGCGCGCGACGCCCGTCAACGCGCCAGTGCCGCGCGAGCGGCACGGAGCGGGGCCGCCTGCGCGGAGTCGAAGAAGCGCTCGGCGGTCTCGACAGGAGTCACCGCGCGCCGCCCGGCGCCGCGCGGTCGGCCGCCGTGCGCGGGGCGTGGCTCACGTCGGCCTCGGTGAAGGTGCGCAGCCAGCAGGCGAACTCCAGCATGGCGCCGTCGGGGTCGCGGAAGTAGAACGAGCGGACAAACACACCGGGGTGGAACTCGCGGGCGGTGCCGGCCGGGCTGTCATCGTGGTCGAGGATCGGGCTGACCTCGACGCCCTTGGCCTGCATCCGGGCGTAGTAGTCCAGGAACTTCTCGGGCGGCACGGAGAACGCGACGTGGTTCATGGAGCCCACCGCGCTGGCGATGTCGCCGTCGCCGGGCAGGACGGCGGGTGCGGAGATCCCCGGGACGCCGTCGGGGGCGTGCGGGAACCAGAAGAAGGCCAGCGTGTCGCCGTTGCCGCAGTCGAAGAAGAAGTGCTGCCCCATCCCGCGGGGCAGCTCG
>JBKJPD010000146.1:0-5441 GCA_046595345.1 Pseudonocardia sp. | reverse complement strand
AACATCGTGGCGCGGGCCAAGAAGATGGCTATCAAGGACTTCCTCGAGACCGGTGGCAAGGGCCTGCGGCTGCAGCACCTGATGACCGCCTGCATCGATGAGATCAAGGAGAACGAGGACCTGCCCAACACGACCAACCCCGACGACTGGGCGCGGATCTCGGGCAAGAAGGGCGAGCGGATCGTCTACATCCGCACCCTGGTCACCGGCAAGAACGCAGAGTCCGGACGAGCGATCGATACGGCCTCGAACACCGGCCAGTACCTGTAGGCAGCGTCCACGACGGGCCCGGACGCTCCGCGCGTCCGGGCCCGTCGGCGTACCTGGGAGATCATCCTGCCGACCCGGAGCCGGCACAGCGCGAACGACGCCGAGCGGGCCGGCCGCGAAGGTGCGTCGGGTCCGCCCGGGATGCGCGGCGAGCCGTGGTGATCAGGCCGCGCGCAGCACGCCCTCGATCTCCAGGTTGATCTGGATCTTGTCGCTGAGGACGACGCCCCCGCCGTCGAGCGGCATCGCGATGTCGACGCCGAAGTCGTGACGGCTGATGCTGGTCGATGCGGAGAAGCCGGCGCGGGTGCCGCCGAAGGGGTCCGGGCCGAACCCGTTGACCTCGAGTGTCAGCGGGACGGAGCGGGTGACGCCCTTGATCGTCAACTCGCCGTCCAGGACGATGTCGTCGCCGTCGGACCGGACCGCGGTGGAGCGATAGGTCCAGGTCGGGTGGTTCGCGACGTCGAAGAAGTCGGCCGAGCGGACGTGGTCGTCGCGCTGCACGTTGCCGGTATCGATCGAGGTGGCGTCGATCGATGCGGTGACCGCCGATCCGGTGACGTCGTCGCCGGTGACGATATCGCCGCTGAAGCCTGCGAACCGGCCGCGCACCTTGCTGACCATCATGTGCCGGACAGTGAAGGAGACGTCGGAGTGCACCGCGTCGATCTCCCAGGTGCCTGCGATGTAGCCGGGGATCTTCGTCGCTGTGGTCATGAGGACCTCCGTTGAACTTAGTTGAATGTTCAGGTGTTGAGAGCGACACTACATGATGGATATTGAGTGTTCAACTATCTAGCGGAGATGTGGTGGCCGATACACTCTCGCTCGATCCGGGGCGCAGCAGACGTGGCGCAGCTCCCGCTGAGTCGGCCCGCTACCCCGCCCTGGTCCGCGGCGGGGATTCGCCCGCCGAGCCGGGCTGACTCACCCCCGGATCGGGCGACGAACCGAAGCCCTGGCCGTTAGGCTCAGGGGATGAGTGCGCACGAGGTCTGCCGATGACCGACGACGTGATTTCTCCCGCGGAGGCGCAGTCGTGACCGCCCGCCGGATCATGGGCACCGAGATCGAGTACGGAATCTCGGTTCCCGGTGACCCCACGGCCAACCCGGTCCTCACCTCCACGCAGGTGGTGCTGGCCTACGCCGCGGCAGCCGACATCCCCCGCTCGCGGCGGGCCCGGTGGGACTACGAGGTGGAGTCGCCGCTGCGCGACGCCCGCGGCTTCGACCTGTCCTCACCCACGCTGCACGCGCCCAACGACTCCGAGCTCGTCGACCTGGGCGCGGCCAACGTCATCCTCACCAACGGCGCCCGCCTCTACGTCGACCACGCCCACCCGGAGTTCTCCACCCCCGAGGTCACCAACCCGCGCGACATCGTGATCTGGGACAAGGCGGGGGAGCGGGTGATGGAGGAGGCCGCGATGCGCTCGGCCACCGTCCCCGGCACCCCCCGCATCCAGCTCTACAAGAACAACGTCGACGGCAAGGGCGCCAGCTACGGGGCGCACGAGAACTACCTGATGGCGCGCTCCACGACGTTCCCGTCGATCGTCGCCGGGCTCACGCCGTTCTTCGTGACGCGCCAGGTCGTGTGCGGTGCCGGCCGCGTCGGGATCGGCGCGGCGGGCGACGAGGCCGGCTATCAGCTCGCCCAGCGCAGCGACTACATCGAGGTCGAGGTCGGCCTGGAGACCACCCTCAAGCGCGGCATCATCAACACTCGCGACGAGCCGCACGCCGACGCGGACAAGTACCGCCGGCTGCACGTCATCATCGGTGACGCGAACATGAGCGAGTACTCCACACTCCTGAAGGTCGGCACAGCCGCACTCGTGCTCGACATGATCGAGAAGGGTGTCCGATTCGACGAGCTGCGCCTCGCGGAGCCCGTCCGCTCGGTGCACCGGATCAGCCACGACCCCACCCTCAAGACCACCGTGGACCTCGCCGACGGCCGCAAGATGACCGGCCTCGACGTTCAGCAGGCCTACTTCGAGAAGGCCCAGAAGCACGTCGAGAACACCCTCGGCGCCGATGTCGACGACGCCACCGTAGAGGTGCTCACGCTCTGGGGCGAGGTGCTCGACGATCTCGCGCGCGACCCCCTGAGCACCGCCGACCGGCTCGACTGGACGGCCAAACTACGGTTGCTGGAGGGCTACCGCGAGCGTGACGGTCTCACCTGGGACGCGCCTCGCCTGCACCTCGTCGACCTGCAGTACGCCGACGTCCGGATGGGGAAGGGCCTGTACAACCGGCTCGTCGCCCGCGGCTCGATGAAGCGCCTGGTCTCTGAGGAGGACGTGATCTCAGCCATGCGCAACCCGCCGGAGGACACCCGCGCCTACTTCCGGGGGCGCTGCCTGGCGCGCTACCCGGCCCAGGTCGCCGCGGCCTCGTGGGACTCGGTCATCTTCGACCTCGGTCGCGAGTCGCTGGTGCGCATCCCCACACTGGAGCCGTTGCGCGGCACCCGCCGCCACGTCGGGGACCTGATCGACAAGTCCCGCACCGCGGAGGAGCTGGTGGAGGCCCTCACCCGCGGCTGAGGCCACGACCCGCCCATCGGATCGTGCCAGAAGGGCGGGCGTGTCGCCGATCGGCTGGGTACTGTTCAGCTACCGGACCCCGGTAGGCCGCGTGCAGGCGGTGTCGGGGGACTCCAGGAGGAGGCACAGATGTCGCAGGAACAGACCAAGCGTCAGGGCGGCGGCGGGGGGGACGACGACGACGGCAGCGACGCCGCCGCGGCGGGCCAGGAACGTCGTGAGAAGCTCGGCGAGGATGTCGACACGATCCTCGACGAGATCGATGACGTGCTCGAGGAGAACGCCGAGGACTTCGTTCGGGCCTACGTCCAGAAGGGCGGCGAGTAGCCGCGTCGCCCGAACGGCGCAGCATCCTGCCCGGTCGGAAATCGTTTCACCTGCACTACCGCACCCGCACGAGGAGAGGCTCGCACCCGGCCATGTCGTTCTCGGAGCGCCCGCCGCTCGCCAGTCCCGGGTTGGGCCCGTACCTTGCCCCCGGCCCGTCGTCGTTCACCGACTTCGTCCTGTCCCATGCACCGCACCTGCTGCCCGGCCGGGTCCCCGAGGGCATCACCCCGCGGGCTTCCGGCGGCACCCTGGACGTCCCGCACGGCACCACGATCGTCGCGCTCGTGTTCTCCGAGGGCGTCGTCATCGCCGGTGACCGGCGGGCCACCTCGGGAAACATGATCGCCCAGCGCGACATCGAGAAGGTGTTCGTCACTGATTCACACTCCGCGGTCGGCATCGCGGGCTCGGCGGGCATCGCGCTGCAGATGGTGCGGCTGTTCACCGTCGACCTGGAGCACTACGAGAAGACCGAGGGCGTGTCGCTCTCGCTCGACGGCAAGGCCAACAAGCTCGCCGGCATGGTCCAGCAGAACCTCGGCATGGCGTTGCAGGGCTTCGTCGTGGTGCCGCTGTTCGTCGGCTACGACACGGAGGTCGAGCCGGCCAAGGCCGGCCGGATCGTCACCTATGACGCCACCGGCGGCCGATACGACGAGTGGCTCGGCTACCACTCCGTCGGCTCGGGGTCGGTGTTCGCGAAGTCGGCGCTGAAGAAGCGCCACACCACGACCGCGGACCTGGGCACCACGGTGCGCACGGCGATCGAGGCGCTCTACGACGCCGCAGACGACGACTCGGCCACCGGTGGACCCGACCTCACCCGCGGGATCTACCCGGTCGTCGTCAGCATCACCGCCGACGGCGCCGAGCGGCGTCCGGAACCGGAGATCGAAGCGATCGTCCGCGACGTCATGACGGGTCGCACCGAGAACCCCGGGGGATAAGTGGTTCCCTACGTCCCCGCCCTCACGACCTCCCAGGAGTCCCTCCCGTGACGATGCCGTTCTACTCGTCGGTCGACACGATGCTGCGCGACAAGTCGGAGCTGGCCCGCAAGGGAATCGCCCGGGGTCGCAGCGTCGTGGTGTTGACCTATACCGGCGGCGTGCTGTTCGTGGCCGAGAACCGCTCCAGCGCTCTGCACAAGGTCTCCGAGATCTATGACCGCATCGGGTTCGCCGCGGTCGGGCGCTACAACGAATTCGACAACCTGCGCACCGGCGGCATCCGGCTGGCCGACTTCCGCGGCTACGCCTACGACCGACGTGACGTCACCGGCCGCATGCTGGCCAACGCCTATGCGCAGGCGCTCGGCACCGCGTTCGTCGAGCAGCACAAGCCCTACGAGGTGGAGCTGTGCCTTGCCGAGGTCGGGGTCACGTCCGCCACCGATCAGCTCTACCGCATCACCTACGACGGATCGATCACCGACGAGCCGCAGTTCGTGGTCATGGGCGGTACCACCGAGCCGATCAGCGCGAAACTCAAGGAGACCTACCGCCCGGGGCTGGAACTCGCCGAGGCCATCGGTATCGCGGTCGAGGGGCTGCAGGCCCCTGCAGCCCCCACCGGCGCGGGTGCCAACGGCGGCGCGCAGGCGGCTCGGGTCCTCGAGGCCAGTGGCCTGGAGGTGGCGGTTCTCGATCGCAGCCGTGCGCGACGGAAATTCCGTCGTATCACCGGTGCGGCCCTGTCGGACCTACTGCCCGCGGCCAACCGCGTGGCCGACGAGCCCGACGCGTCGACAGTCAGCGGCGACGATTCGCCGGCGGGTTCGGTCGACGGCGACGAGGGGAACGCGAGCTGATCGCCAACCTCGAGGTGCTCACCCGGCCCTACCGGAGCGGGTCGGCCTGACTGCATCAGGCACTCTGGGAGAGTGCGCCACGTTTCAGGCACGGGCCGCCTGGTCGAACTGGTCGCCGAGGTCATCACTCAGGCGTAGGTGCGCAGTTCCACCCCGTTGCCGTCGGGATCGCGCAGGTAGATGCCCGATCCCTGGCCTCGGGCCCCGGACAGCGAGCGCGGGCCTGCGACCCCGTGCTCGGTGGCGAGGGCATCCAGATCAACGTCCTCGACGACCAGCGCGACGTGTTCGATGTTGGTGCCCGTCCGCTCACCACTCAGCACGTCGATGATCGTGCCCGCGCTGACCCGCAGCGACGCGAAGGGCACCTCGCCGCGGCGCCACTGCTCCAGGCGCTCGGGGGCAAGGCCGAGGACGTCGCGGTACCAGCCGATGAGCCGCTCGGCGTCCGCGGTGATCAGAACGATGTGG
>JBKJPD010000571.1:0-4118 GCA_046595345.1 Pseudonocardia sp. | reverse complement strand
CCGGGCCCCGAGGACCGGTAGACGTCGACGCGGAGCTCCTTCTCGTCGATCTCCACGTGGTCGCTGGTCTCGACGACGGGCGCCACCTCGACGCCGGCGAAGGAGGTCTGGCGGCGGCCCTGGTTGTCGAACGGGGAGATCCGCACGAGCCGGTGGGTGCCCTGCTCGACCGAGAGCGTGCCGTAGGCGAACGGCGCGTGGACGGCGAAGGTGGCCGTCTTGATGCCCGCCTCCTCCGCGTAGTGGGTGTCGTAGACGTCGGTGTCGTAGCCGTGGCGCTCGGCCCAGCGCAGGTACATCCGCATGAGCATCTCGGCGAAGTCGGCGGCGTCGATCCCCCCGGCCTCGGCGCGGATCGTCACGAGTGCCTCGCGGGCGTCGTACTCGCCCGAGAGCAGGGTGCGCACCTCGAGCGAGGCGATGTCCTCGCGGAGCTTCGCCCGCTCGGCATCGGCGTCGGCGGCGACCTGGTCGCCCTCGGCTCCGCCGGATTCCGTCGCCAGTTCGTAGAGCACCGGCAGATCCTCGAGGCGGCGCCGGAACTCCTCCAACCTGCGCACGTCACCCTGGGCGTAGGCGAGGCGGCTGGTGATCTTCTGTGCGACCTCGGCGTCGTTCCACAGATCGGGCTGGCCCGCCTGGTCGGAGAGGTCGGCGATCTCGGCGCGCAGCTTGGGGAGGTCGGTGACCACCTCGATGCTCTCCAGCGTGGTGGCGAGTTCCTTCAGGTCGGCCGCGGCGTCGGGGTTCACAACGCCTCAGGTTACGCGCTGACCGCTGTGTTCTCCCTGGCGGATGTCAGGCCTGCTCGCGACGGAGTTCACCCATCAGCCGCGCTCTGGTCGGCCGGGACGGCGTCCAGGAGCTTGAGCATCGCCCGGGTGTGGGCGACCGCGAAGTCGGCCACGGCCTTGCGGTAGGGGTCGGGTTCCCCCCGCGCCGCCGAGCGGGCCGTCTCCAGCCGGGCGGCGTAGGCGTCGCGGCTGGCGCCGATCAGCCCGGTGCGCTGCTTGACCGTCAGGGATCCGGCATGTAGGAGGCGCAGCACGAGCGGGCTGCGCAGCGCGTCGGCCCCGCCGCCCGCCGCCAGCCAGGCCTTGAACGACTGCTTTCTCGCCGGTGTGATCACGTACTGCTGAGAGGCCCTGGCACCCTGCTTGCCGAGCTTGAGCAGCCCGGCCTCGGCCAGCACGGGCAGTTCGCGGTACACCTGGCTGCGGGTGACGGAGAAGAACGAGCCGAACCGCTCCCCCGCGGCGGCGACGAGTTGTCCCCCCGTCATCGGTCCGGCGTGCAACAGCCCGAGCAACGCGGCGGCGGTGGAGTTGACGGGGGTCCCACGGACGGGCGGCATAACCCACACCGTGCCACCCGAAAGGCTGACGCGCAGCCTCCACTGTGGTCCGGCAGGTCCAGAGTTGCGCGCCGGCCCGGCACACTGGGCCGGATGGCCGCAGGGTGGCTTCACGGCGCCCACCCGGTGACCCGGTGACCCGCAAGGAGACGCATGGCCCGGTTCCTCGTTCGCCGCCTGCTCAACTACGTGGTCCTCTCCGTCATCGCCACATTCCTGGCCTACGCGCTGGCCTCGCTGACCTTCGCACCGCTGAGCACGTTGCAGCAGCGCCAGCCGCCGCCGCCCGCGTCGACGATCGCCGCCAAGATCGCCGAGCTCAACCTCGACGAGCCGATCCCGCAACGCTTCCTGACGTGGGCGGGCGGTGTGGTCCGCGGCGACTTCGGCAACACGGTCGTGAGCGCACCGATCGCCGATCAGGTGCTGCCCCGTGCGGGCACCAGCCTGCGACTGTTCCTCGCGGGCACGATCATCGGCGTGGTGCTGGGCGTGCTGATCGGGGTCGCGAGCGCGATCCGGCAGTACAAGCCGTCGGACTACGTCGCTACGTTCCTGTCCTTCGTCCTGCTCGCGACGCCGGTGTTCGTGCTGGGCACGCTGATCAAGGTGGCGTGGCTGCCGGTCAACCAGGCGGCCGGTACGCAACTGCTGTACTTCACCGGCGAGGTGACGGCCGGGTTCCAGGGCGGATTCGGCGCGTCGCTACTGGACCGGCTGCAACACCTGGTGCTACCCACCATCGCCATCGCGCTGGGCCAGATCGCCGTCTACAGCCGCTACCAGCGCAGCGCGATGCTCGACGTGCTGGGCAGCGATTTCCTGCGCACCGCACAGGCCAAAGGGCTGACGCGGCGGCGGGCCCTGTTCACCCACGGGCTGCGCACCGCGCTCATTCCGATGGCCACCCTGTTCGCGTTCGGTTTCGGGCTGCTCATCACCGGTGGTGTGTTCACCGAACGGATCTTCGGCTGGTTCGGGATGGGCGACTGGCTGATCGTCGGCGTGCAGCAGCAGGACACCAACATCGTCGCGACGGTGACGCTGTTCGTCGCGGTGCTCGTGCTCATCTCGGGCTGGCTGTCCGATGTCCTCTACGCCGCGCTCGACCCGCGCGTGCGGGTCCGCTAGCAGGGAGGTCGATCATGGCGAGGCCGGTCCTCGATTCCACAACGGTCGGCACAGCCTCGGGCGCGCCGCCGCCGGCGGAGGTGCAGGCGCTCAGCCGGGGCAGGCTGGTGCTGCGCCGCTTCCTGCGCAACCGACTCAGCACCACAGGCGCTCTGGTGCTGGTGTTGCTGTTCGCAGGCGCGTTCCTCTCGCCGCTGTTCTACCCGTGGGACTACCGGACGCAGGACGACTTCGCCCTGCTCGCCCAGCCGTCGGCGGAGCACTGGTTCGGCACCACGAAGCTCGGCGAGGACCTGTTCGCCCGAGCGATGCGCGGCCTGCAGAAATCACTGCTCATCGGCCTGCTGGTGGCCGTGATCTCCACGGCGCTGGCCGCCACGGTGGGCGCGGCGGCGGGCTATTTCGGCCGGGCCACCGACCGCGCCCTGATGTGGGTGGTCGACCTGCTGCTCGTGCTGCCCTCGTTCCTCGTCGTCGCGATCCTGTCGCCGGCGTTCCGGGGCGGCTCGTGGCTGCTGCTGGTGCTCCTGCTCGGCGCATTCCAATGGATGATCGCCGCGCGGATCGTGCGCGGCATGACGCTGACACTGCGCGAGCGCGAGTACGTCACGGCAGCCCGGTTCATGGGCATGGCGCCGTGGCGGATCATCCGGCGCCACATCCTGCCCAACATGGCATCGCTGTTGATCATCGACGCGACGATCAGCGTCGGCTCCGCCATCACGGCCGAGACCGCGCTGTCATTCTTCGGTTTCGGTGTCCAACCACCCGACATCTCGCTGGGCACACTGATCAACACGGGCACGGAGTCCGCGCTGACCTTCAGTTGGCTGTTCCTGTTCCCGGCCGGTCTGCTGATCGTCACGGTGCTCGCGGTGAACTTCCTCGGCGAGGGGCTGCGCGACGCGCTCGACCCCACCTCGACGCGGGGGCGCGCCCATGGATGAGGACGTGCAGACCGTGGGCGGGTGGGCTCCGGGCGGCGGATCCGGCCCCGTGCTGGATGTCCGCGACCTGGAGGTCTCCTTCCCCAGCGAGGCCGGGCGCGTCGGGGCCGTGCGCGGGCTGAGCTTCCATGTCGGGGAGGGCGAGGTGCTGGGCATCGTCGGGGAGTCCGGCTCCGGCAAGTCGGTGTCGGCGCTCGCGACGATGGGGCTGCTGCCGCCACAGGCGAGGGTGTCGGGGTCCATCCGGTTCCGCGGCACCGAAATGCTCGGCAAGTCCGACAGCGACCTGTCCAAGATCCGCGGCAAGCGGATCGCGATGGTGTTCCAGGACCCGCTCTCGGCGCTCACCCCGATCTTCACCGTAGGCGACCAGGTCGCCGAGGCGCTGCTCATCCACGATTCGGGAATGTCGAGGAAGGCCGCCGCGGCGCGGTCGATCGAACTGCTCGACCTCGTCGGCATCCCCAACGCGCGCTCCCGTGCGTCGAGCTTCCCGCACGAGTTCTCCGGTGGGATGCGCCAGCGCACGGTGATCGCGATGGCGATCGCCAACGACCCGGACCTGATCATCGCCGACGAGCCGACCACCGCGCTGGACGTCACCGTGCAGGCACAGGTGCTGGAGGTGCTCAAGACCGCGCAGCAGATCACCGGCGCCGCCATCGTGCTGATCACCCACGACCTGG
>JBKJPD010000554.1:0-11364 GCA_046595345.1 Pseudonocardia sp. | reverse complement strand
CTCCCGCAGTGCCCGCGGGGTCACCTCAGGCCCGGGCAGCCTCCGTCGCAGCGAGGCGGCGACCTCCTTGGCCGCCTCCGCAGTGGCGTCGGGTGTGCTCGAGTAGCCGATGAGGTGCGAGTCGGGAACGAACCCCAGCAGCCCCCGCCGGTGGTCGATGACCACCACCCGGGCCTCCGCCGGTGTGTGCCGCGACGTGATGCCGCGCGCGATCAGCCGCAGCAGGTTCGTCTTGCCGCTCTCGGCGTCGGCGAAGCAGAGCAGGAACGGCTCGGCCGTGAGGTCGAGCTCGACGAGGGCGAGCTGCTCCTCATCGACACCGATCGGGATGCCGGTGGACCCGGGCGTCGCGGACGGCAGGCCCTCCAGCTCGACGCGTTCGGGTAGCAGCGGCACCGGACCGAACCCGGGTCCGGTCCACTCGTGCGCGATCCGAGCCACCAGCGACGGCAGGTCCGTCGCTGCTGCGCCGAGACCGGGGGCGGCGAGGCGGGGGGCCGCGATGACCATCGGGGCCCCATCCGGCGAGAGACCGTGGCCCGGCCGCACCGGGACATCCGCGGCGCGGCGACGGTCGACCTCCGACTCCGCGGCGTCCCCCAGCCGCAGCTCCATCCGCCCGCCGATCAGGTCCTTGAACGCCGGCCGCATCTCGCTCCACCGCGATGCCGACACGATCAGGTGCAGCCCATAGGACAGGCCCTGCGCGGCCATCGGCAGCAGGCGGGCCTCCAGATCTTCGAACTCCCCTCGTAACGTCAGGTACCCGTCGACGACGAGCAGCAGATCGGTGGCGGGCTCGCCGGGGAACTCCCCGGCGGCACGCCGGGCCCGGAACGCCTCGACCGAGGCGATACCGGCGTCGCGGAACAACCGTTCGCGACGCGCCAGGATCGCGGAGAGCTCCGCGACGGTGCGCCGTACGAGGTCCGTCTGCTGCCGGTCGGCCACCGTCCCGACGTGTGGCAGGCCGGCCAGCGCGGTGAGCCCGCCGCCACCGAAGTCGAGGACGTGCACACCGATCTGGTCCGGGGTGTGGGTGAGCGCCAGGCCGACAACGATCGTGGCCAGCGACGTGGACTTGCCCGACCGCGGCCCGCCGACGACGGCGGTGTGCCCGGACGCACCTGACAGGTCGATCACCAGTGGGTCGCGGCGTTGCTGGTAGGGCCGGTCGATCAGGCCGATCGCCACCCGCAGCGTGCCGGAGGGCCCGCCCGCGGCCACGAGTCCGCGGCCCGGCACCGGACGGACCTCGCCGACCACGTCGTCCAGCGGCGGCGGCTCGGACAGCGGCGGAAGCCAGACCTGGTGCGCGGGCGGGCCCTGACCGGCGAGATCGGCGATGACGGCCTCGATCACGGTGGGCAGCGCCTCGTCGCCGTCGGGCGATGCGCCCGAAGAAGGCTCCGGAGCCGTGCCGGCCGGGTCGGTCTCCGGAGCCGGCGCATCGTCCACCACCGGCACCGTCCCCGCACGGAACGGATAGGCCCGCGCCCTGCCGAGCCCGGGGGCGGGCAGCAGTGGCGTTCCCGTGGCACTCGGGCCCGATACGTAGGCCGCCCGGAATCGGACGAGCTCGTCGGTACCCGTCGCCAGGAACGCCGACCCGGGAGCCGACGGCAGGCCGTGGGCGTCAGGGACGCCCAGTACCGCACGGGACTCCGACGCCGAGAACGTGCGCAGCGCGATCCGATAGGACAGATGCGATTCGAGCCCCCGCAGCCTGCCCTCGTCGAGCCGCTGCGAGGCGAGCAGCAGGTGCAACCCCAGCGAGCGGCCCAGCCGGCCGATCGTGACGAACAGCTCGATCATCTCCGGGCGCTGCGCGAGCAGCTCGGAGAACTCGTCGACCACCACGAACAGAGCGGGCAGCGGCGGCAGGTCAGCACCTGCCCGGCGGGCCGCGGCATAGTCCGTGACGCCCTGCAGGTTGCCCGCCGACCGGAGGATCTCCTGGCGGCGGTTGATCTCGCCGGCGAGCGCGTCGGCCATCCGGTCGACCAGTGTCAGCTCGTCGGCCAGGTTGGTGATCACCGCCGAGACGTGCGGCAGGGACGAGAGCCCGAGGAACGTGGCGCCGCCCTTGAAGTCGACGAGCACGAGGTTGAGGTCGGCGGGGGAATGCGTGGCCGCGAGGCCGAGCACGAGCGTGCGCAGCAGTTCGCTCTTGCCGGAGCCGGTGGCCCCGATGCACAGCCCATGCGGGCCGCTGCCGCCCAGCGAGGACTCCTTGAGGTCGAGCGTGACCGGACCGCCGCGCTCGTCCACGCCGAGGGGAACCCGCATCCGGTCGGTCTCCGAGCGCCGCCAACGCCCGCGCAGCGCCGCGATACCGGCCGGTCCGCGTTCCAGCCCCAGCAGTGAGGGCAGCCCGAGCGCCGCGCGGGGCGCACCGTCGGCGTCGACGGGCCCGATACCTGCGGGCCGGTAGCGCGCGAGCCGCCGCGCCAGCGCGCGAGCCTGCGGGACGTCCAGCCCGTCGGGACGCCCGATCCAGATCGGCACGTCGTCCTCCGCACGCTGGGTGCCGCCGGTGCGTTCGAGACGGTCCGGCGTCACCAGCAGCCGCACCACCGACGGCGCCGGGCGCCGCCCGGGCGGCGCGCCCACACGTAACACCGTCACCCCTGCCACGCCGGCCCACGGGCCCGGCCCGTCGGCCACGCCGTCGACGACGACGAGCAGGTGCGGCTCCCCCATGCCGGGCCCGGTGGGGCGTCCGGACAGCTCCGCGACCCACCACCGTCGCACGTCGTCGGCGTCATCGGTGATCATTCGCATTGGCCCGGCGGCGTCCCGGCGGCGCGGGTGCGCGACATGGGGGAGCCACTTCACCCAGTCCCACTCCGCCGCGAGACCGGCTGGGGCGACAACGGCGAGCAGCGCGTCGGCCGGGCTGTGCCACAGCGCGTACTGCGCGACGATGGCACGGGCCAGCGCGCGGACGGGCGCGATGCCCTGCCCGCCCACCTCGGCCGCGGCAGGCTCGAGCCACACCGTCGAGCTGGCCCGCACCGACATCGCCACCGGCAGGTCCGGCACGATCGCATGGGCGAGCATGAAGCGGCGCAACGCCAGCGCGGTGACCGGCTCGATACCCTCGACGGGCCCGGTCTGTGGGGCCACCAGTTGGGTGGCCAGACGCTGGGAACCGCGCCCGATGCGCAACTGGCCGAAGTCCGGGTCGGCCGGCCTGCGCTCCCAGAGCCGTCCGTGGGCGATGACATCGGGCCACGCGGCGGGGTCGGTGTGCACTGCTTCCAGAGCTGCCCGCTGCTCGGCAGCGATGCCCTGGACCCGACGACGCAGGACGTCGAGGTAGCGCAGGTAGTCGCGCCGGTCCTCGTCGAGGCCCGCCGACCGCTGGCCGCCACCACGCCCGCCACCGCCGGTCATCATCATGCCCAGCGTCGAGATCGCGAACATGCCACCGAACATCCACGATGTCGGATTGGTCGGCGCGAGGGCGATGAAGCCGATCGCACCGAGCAGCATGACGCCGGGGAGCAGCTTCCCGAGCATCCCGGCAGGCACGATCCGCTCCGGCTCCGGTGGCGGCTCGAGAGTCAGCTCACCACCGGGCATCCGTAGCGGTACCCGGCGTGGCCGCACAACTTCGACCGTCCCCATCGGACTCTCCTTCGTGCCGGTGTAGGAGTGTACTTCCGGCGGGTTCCACCAAACGGCCCCGCCGGACGGCCCGGCCTTGCGATGCTATGCAGCGACCGGGGTCCTTCGGGTCCGTTCCGGACAACTCGTCATAGCTTCTCCCGGCTCTTGAAGAATGAGGTGCAGCGGTGGTTGCCGAACGGCCCTACTGCCGGCTGACGGTGCTCGCTCCGCGCAGCAGCGTCGACGTCGCGTTGCCCGCCGACGTCCCCGTCGCCGAGCTGACGCCGATGGTGTTGGAGCTGGTCGGAGAACCGACCCACGGATCCGGGGGTGGCCCGTGGCGGCCACAGCCCTGGCAGTTGACCGGGGCCGCCGGAGGCCCGTTGCCGGTCGCGGCCACTCTCGCCGAACTGGGATTCCTCGACGGTGAGCTGCTGCGTATCGGGCCATACGCCGCCGCGCCCGCCCCGCCAGTATTCGACGCCCCGGTGGACGCGGTCGCCGCCACGGCCGGTGGCGCCCGAACGGGCGGCCGGTGGTTCGGCACAGCCGTGGTGCAGGTGCTGGCGATCGCCGCTGCCGGGCTGCTGGCCTGGCCGGGCGCGCCCGCCTCACCGATCGCTGCGGTACTCGCCGCTGTCGGCGCGGTCGCCGCTGTGGCGTACGCCGCGCGGCTGGTGCGCCTGCCGGGCGAGCCGGCGGACCAGGAGGTCGCGCTGAGCGCGGCCCGCGCCGCCGCGCTGGCCGCCGTCCCGCTCGCGGCGGCAGCCGGCTGGGCAGCGCTGGCCGATTCTCCGGGTGCGGCACTGTTGCTGGCCGTCGTGGCGGCGGGCAGTGCGGCCGCGGTCGCACAGGTGGTGCTGCGGGTCGTGGCACCGTCGCTGATAGGTGTGGTCGCGGCGGCCGTGATCGCGGCGGGCGCGGCCATCTCCATGCGGTTCGGCGTCAGCCCGACGGCGGCCGCGGCCGCCGCAGCGGCCGTCGCGATCGTGGCGGGACCGCTGCTCCCCCGGGCCGCGCTGCGGCTCGCCGGGATACCCCGTCCGGTGGTACCCGCCGATGCCGGGGAACTCGCCGACGCCGACACCGGTCCGGACCTGCTCCCGCCCGAGGAACTGGCCGAACGGGCCGATCTGGCCCGCGGCTACCTCTCCGGGCTGGCGGGCGGTTGCGCCATCGCGGCCGGAGCGGGCGCGCTGGTCGCGGCCGCGGGCGGCGGCTGGGCGGGGCCCCTGTTCGCGGGTGTGATCGTCGCGGTGCTGGGCCTGCGGGCCCGCAGCTTCGCCGACCCCGATCCCGCCAGGGTTCTGCTCTCGAGCGCGATCGTCGCGGGAATCGGTCTCGCTGCCGCCGTCGTCGTCGCGGCCGGCCCCGACGTCAGGCCTCTGGCAGCGGCGGGGCTGCTCGTGGTGGCGGCGGGCGTTTCGGTAGCGGTCGGGCGCACCCGGCCGATCGCGTCCCCCGTCTCGCGGCGCGCGGTCGACCTGTTCGAGGGGCTGCTCGTCATCGCGTTGGTCCCGCTCGCGTTCTGGGCGATGGACCTCTTCCGGATCGTCCGCGGGCTGTGATGCGCATCTGCGCCGTGGCGCTCACCGCACTCGCCCTCATCGGGCCGGTTTCACCCGCGGCCGCCGCCGAGCGCGACCCGGGCCCACCCGCGCCTCCCCCCGTCTCGGTCAACCCCCCGGCCGGACGCCCCCCCGGGCCGGCGGCGGGGCTGCACCAGAACGCCCAGTGCAACCCGGCGCGGGCCGACGCCGGCACCTCCGCCGCCGGAGCCGGAGACGGCGCAGACCGACTGCAGCTCACCGGGCTGCATCGCATCGCCACCGGCCGCGGCCAGCTCATCGCAATGATCGACACCGGTGTGCACCCGCACCCGCTCCTCGGCAACCGGCTCCGCGGCGGCGGCGACTACCTCACCGGCGGCGACGGCCTCGACGACTGCGACGGCCACGGCACCGCCGTGGCCGGCCTGCTCGCGGCAGGTACGCAGCCGGGCCCGGACGGCCGCGGCGGCACACCGATCGGCATCGCTCCCGGCGCCGGACTGCTCTCGATCCGCCAGTCCAGCCGGCTGTTCGAGGTCCCGGCGCCCGGTGGTGGCCTGCGCCCGCCGGGCGATGTCGACACCCTCGCCGATGCGATCGTGCTGGCCGTCCGCCAGCGCGCGGGCGTCATCAACATCTCGGAGGCGGCCTGCCTGACCCCCAAGGACGCGGCCACCGACAGCCTGTTGCTGCACGCCGCACTGCGCTACGCCGCCGAGCAGGATGTCGTCGTCGTCGCCGCGGCCGGCAACATCGGCCCCGGCTCGTGCGAGGTGCCGGAGTCCGGCCAGGTGACGCTGCCGGGGTGGTACGACGACGAGGTGCTCACGGTGGGCGCCGTCGGCCCCGACGACGCACCCGCGCCCTTCACCTTTCCCGGCTCATGGGTGGACGTCGCCGCCCCGGGTATGGGCCTGCGCTCGCTCGCCGTCGGCGGCGGCACCACCACCACTGGGACCACCGGCACGAGCTTCGCCGCGCCGTGGGTCGCGGGCCTCGCGGCGCTGGTACGCGAGCGATTCCCGGATCTCTCGGCGAAGCAGGTGACCAACCGTATTCTCGCCACCGCCCGCCGCCCGGCAGGCGGCCAGAACAAGTTCCTCGGCCACGGAGTGATCGACCCGATGGCGGCGCTGACCGCCGTGCCCGACG
The DNA here is from genome assembly GCA_046595345.1 of Pseudonocardia sp. Lineage (GTDB taxonomy): Bacteria > Actinomycetota > Actinomycetes > Mycobacteriales > Pseudonocardiaceae > Pseudonocardia. The sequence continues at coordinate 5,047 of JBKJPD010000554.1, read as the reverse complement.
TCCTCGAGCCCCCCACGATCGCCGCGGCCGCGGCGAGGTCGGCCGAACTGCCCGGCACCAAGCCTGCACCTGCCCCCGCTGGCTCCACGGGCTCCCCGGACGCCGTTGCGGCGGGCGTGCTGCTGGGTATCGTCGGCATCGCGGCCGCCCTGCTGCGCCGCCGACCCCGCCGGTCGTCCCGGAGGTCGTGAAGGGTGCCGGTCCCAGGTCCTGCTGCGGTGGTGTGGAGCTACCGCAGCAGGACCTGCAGCCTGAGCCGGCCCACTCGCCGGCGACGCGCTCACCCTCGCACGACGAGGTCGGCCACGAAGCCATGATCCTGCGCCTCGTGGTCGACCTCGCCGTGCCCTGGACGAACAATCAAGCCGAGCGCGACGTCCTCACGTGCAAGTGCTCTTGTTGATGGTGTTGGTGTCCATGGTGACCGCGCCGTTACGGGCCAGTAGCCGACCGACCACGGTGGCCCCGGTGGTGGCTGTGATCGAGGTGAGCGCAAGGACGCTGCCGGCGAACTTGGTGCCGGTGCCCAGGGTCGCGGAGCTACCCACCTGCCAGAACACGTTGCACGCGCTGGCCCCGTTGATCAGTGTCACCGTGCTGTTCGACGCGGTGATCAACGTGCTGGCCGCCTGGAAGATGAACACGGACTTGGAGTTGCCCCGCCCGTCCAGGATGAGCGTTCCGGTCAACCCAAAGGTGCCGTTGTTGTAGGTCCCGGCGGTCAGGGTTTTCCCACCCAGTTCGGTGGCCAGCGGGGTGGACGGGGTCCGGGCCGCCGCATTGTTGTACGCGGTCGTCAGATCGGACTTGGCCTGCACGGCGGCCGGGTTAGTACCGGTACGCATGGTTCCGTTGTTCACACCCGGTGGGAACCCGGTGATCGAGGTTCCCGGACTGAGCTCCATGTCGCCGGTGATGACCGAGTTTCCGGTGTTGGTGATGGTCGAGCCGGCCAACACCGCGTAACCGCCCGCCGTGCCCATTGGTACGGCCGCCGACGTAGTCGTGGTACCCGCGGCAGTACCCGCGGACACCACCGTCATCAGCGTCGCCGCGAGCAACGCGACCAGTCCGGCACCGAGACGCACACGCCTCTTCCGAGGTACGTAAACAGAGTGCTCCATCAATTCTTCCCCTAGGTTGTTGATTCCGTACAGACGCGCAGAACGCAGTCGCCTTCTGTCTCACGCAGTCGCACGACGTGCGGCTACCGGATGGTGTCGGCGCTATCGCCGCGGCGAATCTTGGCGAAAGCAAGTGCCGTGGACAGGCGTGTGGCCAGTGCGGCGCGGCGGCAGCCTCACCTGGGCCAGGTCCTGCCTATAGAAGAGTCGGGCGCAGGCGCGTCGGGCCGGGGCAATGGGCCGGCCCGATGGGGATTCCGCTCCGTGTACCAGTGCGTCTACCTGGACACCTTCGTAGGCGTCGTGGTCGTGTCGATGGTCGGCCTGACCGTTCACGAGGCCGGTCAGGACAAACCGGGACCGCTCTCGTAGACGACTCCGGCCGAGGTTCGGCGTGATCCCGACATGGCCGAGATCCGAAACGGTCAGCGCGACGCGGCTGCCGTATCCGGCTGATATGGACCGACAGCGTGGCCACCCACACCGAATTCCGGACCAAGCCCGAATCACCCGAGATTCGCTCCCTGAGGCGGCGTTCCAGTGACCGATGTCGCGCAATCAGGGGGCCGAAGGCGTCCTCGCCCCCGACGCGAGCAGCGTCGGACGGACCGGCGTAGTCCCCGTATTCTCGCGGTGCGTTGCTCACAACTAGATAGTGCCCATAAGTGCGGCAAAGATCCGGCCGCGCGCCCGATCAGTCACGCATCTGTCACATTCGAGAAATGACCAGACTTTTGGTTGACTGAGGATCCTGGCATGGAAATGCCGGATTGAGACCGTTCACTGGATCATGCACTGCCGCTACAGATGATCAATGCTCGATCACTGCTGATCATTGAGAACACCAAGCCCGCGACAGCATTCTGCCGTGGTGTACCCGTTGCCTTATTCATGCATTAAGCGAATCCTGGATCCGTTCGGCCGTGCTCAGGCACCTCACGTCCCAATGATCGCGGGCTCAGCACCGCCTGAAGATATTCAGGCCTGTTGGCCGACGGCGCCACATTCGTGGGCCGGGCACCAGGACCGCGGGTGACGGGCCTGCCGCGTCCCAGCACCGATCACCGGTCGGTCGCGTGGCCATCCGCCGAACGGTGACCCACACGGCCGCAACGGTTCGTGAGCTCAGCCGGCCACAGCATGTGAGCTTGCTGGTTCGGTGGGACAGGCGCACCGCGCGCAAGGTCTTGATGTTGTTCGATTGACCGGAAATCTCCCGCGCCCTCGCCGAATCCCTGACATACAAGGAGATCGGGCGGCAGTCGGGCCGCGATTCATCGGTGATCTCACGCCAGGAGGCTCGGCACGGGGACCGCGAGCTCGATCAGGCGGCGGCCGCGCGCCAGGCGGCGTACGCCGGGCGTGAGCGGCCCACGCTGTTCGCCGTGACGCCTTCGCCGCGGTTCGTGCGCAGCTGCGCGACCGGTGGTCTCCGGCTTCGATCGCGGGCCGAATACCGACCGGATATCCCGCCGACGAGTCCGGATGTCTCACGAGGCGATCCACCGGTGGGCCTGGACCCACCCGGTGTCCATCCTGACCATGGAGCTGGTCCGGCTCCGCATCCTGGTGCCTTTGGCCGGCCACGACTCGTTGAACCGTCGGCGACGCCGTCACCACGGCCTACCCACCCAGATCCGCCGGTCGCCGCCTTGGGACCGCGGCTCGACGATGGCGCGCCACCCGACCGGCTACCCGGGTACGGCGCCCACCACCAGACCGTGGGCAGCGGGCAGCGAGAGATCTCAACCGCATCGTCTGCGACTACTTCCTGAAGGGCGGGCCGATCACCTCGGATCCGGCCCATCTTCCGGTGCGCCAGGAGCGGCTCGTTCGGGTGGTCAGCCCGCCGGGAGCACGTCCACGACGCGGCTCGCCTGCGCCAGATCCAGCACTGGGCCCGTCGGGAACAGCCGTAGCGCGGCCTCCGGGGCGGGTTCGGCAGCGGTGATGCCGATGGCCGCAGCCGTGGCATCGTCGACCACCCCATAGGCGACACCGGACGCCGAGAGCAGCCAGAGCGGCCCAGCGCCGGGCGCCCGGCCCGGCCCGGTGGCGCGCACGGCCCCACCGGCCCCGACTGCGATGGCGTCGACCTTGTCGCCCGGTCCGTCCGCCTGGGCGAGCGCAACGGGCGAGATCCCGGCCGGCAGCGGCAGCCTGTCACCCATCCACACATCACCGGACGGCCTGCCGTCAGCCGCCCACGTCCAACACACCACCGGTACCTCCCCGGGCTCCCGCATCCGCGGGACCCCCGAGGGCCAGCCGTCCACCTGCAACTCGTCGACGTAGGTCGCCGTGTCCAGTACATCGATGCCGATCTGCCGCTCCTCGTGCGCAGAAGCCACGACGAGCAGCTTGACGATCACCCCGCGCACTTCCTGCAGGCCCCCGCGGAGCACGACGAAGCTCTGTGGCTCTCCGCCGAGCTGCGACACCAGCACGTCGCCCACCCGGCCGGGCAGCGCGCCGGGGGCGGGATCCCCCCGGCCGGGCACGTCCGGTACGACGAGGTCAGCGCCGACCGGCAGCGCGGAGAGCAGACCTGAGGTGGCCGCGCGGGGCAAGATGGCCTGCAGCCGGAACGCCGCCTGCAGCCGCCCGTTGGCTGTGTCAACGCGGTGCCGATGCCCCGCGGTCACGAGCCAGGTGGAGTTGTCGGAGCCGGCGAGCAGCACCCCGTCGCCTGCGGGGACCGGCTCGGGCCTGGTGGCCCCGCCGATCACGGTGGTCTCGATGAGACGACCATCGGCGTCGACCCTGTCGCACAGCGCCCATTGCGGCGCGACGCTTGTGCCGTCCGTGCGGACGGCCACGGCCCCCGGCACGGCCGCGGTGGGCGTGCGCGCGGCACCATCGAGGGTGGCGTCGGGTACCGAGACGGGCTTGGCGGTGGCCGGGTCGCCCCCGGAGGCTCCGCCGCGGCGCAGGGCGGCGAGCACCAGCCGGGCGGCAGGCAGGTTCGCGACGGGGACGAGCCGGTCCGGGCCGTGGGCGACGACATACATCGAACCCGACGAGGCCCCGACGATCACAGTCTGGTTCCGCCAATCCGGACTCGGCACGATGAGCGCGAAGACCGCGACACCGCAGAGCCCGAGCATGCCGAGAACCACCCCGGCGAACGAGGCACGGCGTTGCGACCGGATCTGTTCGTGCAGGGGCACCGGATCGCCGCGGACCAACGCGGCCTCGAGCCTGCGCAGGCCGAACCGGTAGGCGTCGGCCTGATCACGGGTTGCTGGCAGCCGGGTGGTGCCATGATCTGGCCGCCGCGGATCCGACCTGCTCTGGCCCCCTGCCGGGTCACGTCTGGACACGTTCAGGAGGGTAGCGGGGCACCCCACCTCCGCGTGGCGGTATGGCGAACTCGCCGCGCCGAACCGACCGCCCCGGGGCGGTCATCCGGGCTCTCCGATGTCCTCGTTCCACAGATCCGGGCGGGCGGCGATGAACTCGGACATCAGGGCGGCGCACCGCTCATCGTCGAGGACCGTGATCGCGACGCCATGATCGGCGAGCCAGTCATGCCCTCCGTGGAACGTCCGTGCCTCCCCGATCAGCACCGCGCCGATGCCGAACTGGCGCACGAGCCCCGAGCAGTACCAGCACGGCGACAACGTCGTCACCATGATCGTTTCGCGATAGTCGCGCTGGCGGCCGGCCGCCCGGAACGCGGCCGTCTCGGCGTGCATCGACGGGTCGCCGTCCTGAACGCGGCGGTTGTGCCCACGTCCCAGCAACGTGCCGTCGGTGGCGAACAGCGCCGCGCCGATCGGGATGCCGCCCTCCGTGAGCCCGATGCGGGCCTCCGCCAGGGCGACGTCGAGCAGGTCTACCGCATCCGGCCGTACCGTCATCGCCCCACTCTCCGGCTGTGGACGGCTTGCGGGCAAGGCGCAATCAGCGGCGGGGCCCGG
>JBKJPD010000518.1:0-4452 GCA_046595345.1 Pseudonocardia sp. | reverse complement strand
GCACGAACAGGATCCCTTCCAACGCGGCCCGGTCCTCGACCCGCGGTCGGCCACCCGGTCCGCGAGGAACGGGGCGCGGCGGGATCAACGGCTCGAGCAGCCCCCAGAGCCGGTCCTCGACCAATCGCTGCTGCTTCGTTCTTGCGACGGTGGGACACGATCAACGATCACGGCCCGAAGATCACGTAGCGACACACCCGGTTTTGAGACCAAGTCTCAACAGCGGCACGATGCAGGACAGGTTATAAACACGGCGTGACACTCCGTCAATGGGTTTGTCACGTCACACATCGCCGAGAACTCCACGCCCTGGGCACGGAGCCAGTCGGTGTGCCCGCCCGCCATCGAGCGGATCCAGCGCCGGACCGTGGACAGCGGCCGCCCGATGTCAGCGGCGATGCGGCCGTAGCTCGTGCCGCGCGAGCTGGCCAGCAACGCGATGCCGATCACCGCGGTCGTGTCGGCCCGCCGATGAGTACGAACGCCGGGGCACCGCCGCCGGTCACCTGTCAAGGTGCGTCGAGGCCGGCATCAGCGCGTCGGTAAGCAGCGCGACGAGCGCCTCGTGCTGCACGTCGGTCGACGATCCGATCTCCTCATCAGAACCGTCAAGAGCCTGGGCCGCGAGGCCGGCCTTGCTGTCGATCAGCTCAGCGATCCTGGCATCAATCGTCTGTGCGGCGATGATGCGCCATGCGGTGACGGGTTCTGTCTGTCCGATGCGGTGGCTGCGATCGATGGCCTGGGTCTGCTCCGCCGCGGTCCAGGAGAGCTCCGCGAGCACGATGTTGGAGGCGACCTGGAGATTGATGCCCACACCTGCAGCGGTCAGCGAGCAGACCGCGACGGCGACGCCCGGGTCGTTCACGAAGGCGTCGATGTTGCGTTGCCGCGCCGTGAGCGTCTGGTCGCCGCGGATCGAGGAGAACCGTACCCCCTGCTTGGCGAAGGTCTCCTCGGCCACGTCCATGACGTCGACGTGTTTGGCGAAGTAGACCACCTTGCCTGCGCTGCGCGCGAGCTGCGCGGCGTAGTCGGCAGCGAGGCCGGCCTTCGCCTGGCCGATGCGCCGCATCATGGCGAAGACGTTGTCGCCGGCCGTCGACGTGGTCGCGTCCTTCTGCTCCCACCTGGCCACCTGGCGCACGAGGTCGTGGTCGATGCCCTCGACGACGGCTCCGGACCGTCGGTTGGCGAGTGCGTCGGTGTACCGCGCCGCCATCCGGCGGGCGAGGTCGTGCTCGGCCGCCCGGATCGACCGGCCGGCCGGCCCGTCCAGCTCGACGGGGAGGTCGGCGATGCGACGCGCGGGGATGTCGGCGGCCACGTCGACCTTGCGGCGGCGGACGATGCCGAGGTCCACGATGCAGCTGCGGGCGGCGGCGTAGAAGCCCGGATCGGCGGGGGTCAGGCCGGTCTGGGCGAGGGTGTCCATCAGCCCGGCGAGCGGCTTCGTCCCGTCGATCCAGCCGAGGAACTGCCAGATGGCGAGGAAGTCCTCGATGTCGTTGATCAGCGGGGTGCCGGTGAGGGCCATCAGCAGCGGACGCGCGGTGAAGGACCGGATGCGCTCGGAGAGCTCCAGGACGTGCTGCGAGCGCTGGGAGGCCTTGTTCTTGATGAAGTGCGCCTCGTCGACGACCATCCCGCGGAAGCCGAAGTCGCCGAGCCACCCCACGTGCCGGTCGAGCACCTCGTAGTTGACGACGACGATGTCGGCGAAGCCGTCGATGGAGTCACCGTTGCCGTGGATCACGGTGGCCGAGCGGCGGGGCGTCCATAGTCCGGCCTCACGCACCCAGTTCGTCTTGACTACGTTGGGCACGACGACGAGCAGCGGGTAGGCGTTGGCCACCTCCGCGGCGAGCAGCGCCTGCGCCGTCTTGCCCAGCCCCGGCTCGTCGGCGAGCAGGAAGGTCCGGTGGCCGGCCGCGGCCGCGGCGACCAGCCGGGCCTGGTGCGGCATGAGCTCCAGGCCGCCCGGCACTCTCCGGGGGGACGGCGCGGGCAGCGCCATGCACGCCGAGGCTCCACCACCGCCGGCGCGCTCGAACGATCGAAGAAGCGGGCCGAGCAACTCCCAGCCGGCCAGCGGTGTCGGACGGGGGGCGCTCGGCCGGGCGGCCGAGAAGTCCGGGGCGAGGAAGGGGTTGGCCAGATGCCGGGAGACGACCGACTGCGGCACCACCCGGAGCTTGGTGGCGGCGGCAGGGAGCACCACCGGTGGGGCCTCGTCGGTGCCGGTCTCGACGGCCGGCTCGATCCCTGCGGCCCGCAACACGTCCCGTTTGAGCGACCTGGCCTCCTCGGCGACGACGGCATCCTCGGCGAGGAGCGCCAGGAGCGCCGGATCGCGGACGGCAGTCATCGCCAGGGTCCTCGCGATGCCGTCGAGACGCTTGAGCTGCTCGGCCCGTTTCGTGTCGCTGCTGTTGTCGTCCGCCTGGACCCGGCCGCGCTCCTCGCGCAGCAGCAGAGCGACCGCCTGAAACTTCGTGCGTGTCGCGGGCGTCACCCGGCCGCTCCGCAGGGCGGCCTGGACCTCCCGGACTGCGCGCGCGAGAACTGACATGACTTCGGCGTCGCGGTCGCGTCCTCGGTTCTGCGGGGCGTTACGGCGAGCCCTGGTCTGGGGCTGGGCTCGTCGAGCCACGAACTCCTCCTCCGGAATGCCTGGCAGTGCCGCCATGGCGGCACTACCGCGCACAGTGTTGCGGTCGAGTGATGGACGTCGCGGCGAGGCCGAGGTGTGGTTCTCGAGGACGCGACCTGGCCCACGATTCTGCAGGAACGCCACCGAGGTGCAGGACACCCCACGCAGCACGGTGTGGCCACCGGTCGGCGGGCGCAGCACCTATTGCCCAGGTCGGCCATCGCCTGGACGAACAGGCTGCAGCGGTGATCGGCCTCTCCCCCTCTATGGTACCGCCTGCCGACCCGGCAACGGTGAAGCCGGTGGGCGTGGACGGTCGTGCCGCCGACGGCGAAATACTTGTTTGTCCACTATGGACGAGATGACCGACGCAATGACTGCGAACGTCAGTCTCGTGGATGCGCTCAGGACAACAGATGCAACGCCAGGGTCTTGCCGGGCTGCTGAGAGCTGACCCAACCGTGGTGTCTCTCGGACTTTCAATCCGCGGGTTCGGGGTTCGATCCCCCGGGGCCCACCCCCATCTGAACAGCACTTATGGCTGCAAGCCGTACCGTCTGTAGCCGGCACCGTCGTGGCCGGCGTGGACGGTCGCCGCCCGGCGGCCCAGGTCGCTCCGCTGGCGTCGCCAGCGGTGTGCCGCTGCGTCCGCACGACGCGCTCGGGCCCGGTCGTGGTGTCGCGGTTGCGATCGGTGCGGATGTGCTGCCCGGTCGAGCCGGTGATCGAGGTGGCCGCGTCGTCGAGCGGGCCGGGCGGGTTCGGGCCGTGGCCGCCCGCCCGGAGCGCGAGGGCGACGGGTGGCGGTGTGTCGACCGACGTCGAGCGGATCCACCGCTGGTGGTCTCGGACGGTTACCGGGGCGGTCGGACGCTGACCTCGCTGGTCATCACCGAGGGCCAGCGGACCACGGCCTGGAGCACGCGTTGGTGGACGTCCTTGATGTAGCGCTTGGCATGCACGGCGGCCTTGTCGGCGTCACGCTCGGCCAGTATTTGGCGCACCCAGTGCTCCTCCGAGCTGAAGGGGGCGGCCGTGCGGTCCGAGGTCAGCAGCAACGCCCGGATGCGACTCATGTCGCCCATGAGCCGCTGGAAGAGGCTGATCAGGTAGGTGTTGCCGGTGGCCTCGGCCAGGATCCCGAACGCCGCGTTGACCACCTCGATGTCGCCGACCGCCGACGGCGCGGCTCCCTGCTCCTGCGCCAGCCGGTCGAGATCGTCGAACGCGGCCCGCGCCCTGTGGAGCTGTTCGTCGCTCGCCTGCCTGAGGCCGAGCCGGATGAGCTCGGGTCCCACGATCTGCCAGACGACGAACAGGTCGTCGATGGACTTCAGGGTCAGCGGGGCCACCTGGTACCCCTTGCGGGGCAGGGTGCGGATCAGTCCTTCGTGGTCGAGCCGGGTGAGCGCGTCCCGCAGGGGCGCGATGCTGCACCCCAGCTCGGCCGCCAGCTGCTTCTCCGTGAGTCGCTGACCCGGCACCAGGCGGCAGGCGAGGATGTCGTCCCGGAGCCGGTTGTAGGCCGCCTCGTTGAGCGAGACGCGGGAATCAGACACGACGGTCACGGGGCCACCCCTGGTGTTGCTGCGTCCTGGCGCAGGACATCCGGCCCCGTCAGGCTACCGGGGACGGGTCGCCCGGTCGGTACCTGACATCGCCCGCAGCGTCGAGATTGCGTCTTGACAAGCACCATGCAACGGAATCTAACATGGCACCAGTCGTCACTGAAATGTCAGACGAGCGAGAAGCGGAGACCAGCAGCGTGGCTGAGAACGACGACAAGGCAGAGGTCATCG
>JBKJPD010000432.1:0-3048 GCA_046595345.1 Pseudonocardia sp. | reverse complement strand
GTCGGGTGTCTGTCCCGCGACTCCCGGTCCCGACCGGTGATCAGCGCTCGGACTGGGCCGACTCCTCGCCGGGACCGCTGTCGGTCGCCGATGGGGCGTTGTCCTCAGATGGGCCGTTGTCCTCCGATGGTGTGGAGGACGCGGGCTCGGTGACCGGCTGCTCAGCCGGTGCGGTCGGGTGCCCGCTGTCGGCCGGCGGGGTTGTCGGTGGCCGGGTTGTCGGCCGGCGGGGTCGCGGCCGGTGCGTGCTCGGCGGAATCGGTGATCGGTTGCTCGGCTGGTGCGGCCGAGCGTGCGGTGCCGGCTGGCGCGGTGTCGGCGGATGCCGATTCCGTCCCGCCCGATGCCGTGCCGGTCTCGGGCTCGACCGGCGGGGGCGCGGGGGCTTCCGGCGCCGCAGGCGGCGCGGGATCCGGGGCTGCATCGACCTCGAGCGAGGGGAGCTCGGTGGCGGATCCGGGGTCGGGTTGCGGGTCGGCCGGCGGCGGGGTGCTGTCGGTGGGCGGGCTGGCGGGAGCGGGCTCGCTGGCGGGAGCGGGTTCGCTGGGTGGCGAGCTGGGCGGTGCGGGTTCGCTGGGCGCGGGGTTGTTGGGAGCAGGGTTGTTGGGCGCCGGTTCACTCGGCGGCGGTTCGCTGGGTGCTGGTTCGCTCGATGGTGTCGGGAGTTCGGTCGGGACGTCGCCCGCGGGTGCCGCCAGAACCGACTGATCCGAACCCGAGCTGCCCGGCACCACCGCGTCGGCGGTGGGTACCACGAGCGAGGCACCGTCCGGCGATGCGGCGAGGGCAGGGGGCTGATCCGCGATTGCTCCGCTCGGTCGTAGCGCCTCGATCAGCGATGGGTCTGCGAGCGCGGCCACGAGCTGATCGTGCTGCCGGACCAGCTCCTCGTGGCCCTCGGCGGGACGGATGACGTACAGGTGCGCGCGGACGGCTTCGATCGCCTGCGCCGCCTCGACGGGGTGCCCGGTCAACAGCGCGATGCGCGCCTTCTCCAGGCCGACGCTCACGACGGCCGCGGCCTCGACCGATCGGGCCCGCTCGGCGTAGAAGACCTTCGACACGCCCCACAGGGTCTGTCCGGGGACGGCGTCCGCTGCGCCGACGGCCAACCCGGAGGAGGCGACGACGATCAGGGCGGCGGCGACCGCGAGGTGCTTCGCGAACCGCGGCCACAGCCACGCGGGGGCCGGTACGGGTGGGGACAACCGATGGTCGGGCGACTGTTCGGGCAACAGCGGTGCTTCGACCGCAACGCCGACCCGTCCCACGATCGTCTCCGGCCGAACCTCGACGACCCATGCCTCCAGCATCGCCACGAGCTGGGCGGAATGGTCGCTGCGGTCGTGCTCGACGGGCCCTGGGATCAGCCCTGCAGCAAGTCTCTCGATGAGCTCGTCGTCGGCGCGCAGGGCAGCAAGGTCGATCGCGTCGCCCTGGTCGGGGCGCTGAGGAGAGCAGTCATCGTGACCGGGCGGCACGTGCAAATACCCTCCGTCCCTATAGGAAAGTTGACCGGAGGAGCCGGACATCCAAATAGTTACCACAGCACGTTACCCGGAAATCGCCTCTTGGTGCACCCCTGGTGTCAGATCGCCGCGGAACCGTAGCGTCGTCAGCTCGGACGATCCCGAATCGCTTCGTGTAGCCGCAGGGCCACTCGATATCGGGTCCACCAAGTCGCCGTCACGCCGACGATCCCGTCCAGGCCCGGTAGGACGTCCAGGCCTGCAACCCGAGCCGGGTCCGGAATCGGCGCGGCTCCCCGGTGATCGGATCGGTGAACTCCAGGGTCGAGGCGAGAAGTTGCAGCGGGCGGTGGAAGTCGTCGAGGGGCTTCTCGGTCAGCACCGGGTAGAAGTCGTCGCCCAGGATCGGCACCCCGAGCCCGCTCATGTGCAGCCGGAGCTGGTGGGTGCGCCCGGTCGTCGGGGTGAGCCGGTACCGGCCCAGTGCGCCGCGGTGTTCCAGCAGTTCAACCCGGGTTACGGCGTTGACCTCGCCCGGTTCCTCCCGGGCGCAGATGATGCCGCGCTCCTTGACGATCCGGCTGCAGACGGTGAGTGGGAGCTCGATCGCCCGATCGTGCGGCGCGATCGCCTCGTAGGCCTTGTGCACCAGCCGGTCGCGGAAAAGCGTCTGGTACGCCCCGCGACGATCCGGGCGCACGACGAACATGAGCAGCCCGGCCGTCCCGCGGTCGAGCCGGTGCGCGGGGACCAGCGCGGGCAGGTCGAGGGCGCGGCGCAGCCGGACGAGCGCGGTCTCCACGATATGACGCCCGCGCGGGATCGTCGCCAGGAAATGCGGTTTGTCGACGACGAGCAGGTCCTCGTCGCGGTGCACGATCCCGATCTCGAAGGGCACCGGCACCTCGACGGGCAGGTCGCGGTGGAACCACAGGAACGACTCCGGCACGTACGGCGCGTCCACTGCGACGGGCCCGAGCAGGTCGACGATGCGCTCTTCCCGGAGCATCGCGTCGATGCGGGCCGGTTCGACGCGGGGCAACCGCTCGACGAGGTGGTCGCGCATGGTGGCCCACCGAACCGGCGAGTCGGCGGTCGCTGCGGGTGTCCGCAACCGGACGGCGTCGAGCCCGTGCCGTTGTGGCAGCGGGGACCGGAGCTTGCGCCTCATCAGAGTCCGAGCATAGAGCTCGGTAGGGTAACCGCCGTGTCCTATCCTGTCCGGCGCCTCGCCGCCGCGGCCCTTGTCGCCCTTGCCCTGACCGCGTGCGGTAGCCAGGGATCGCAGACCAGATGCGGCCTGGACGGCTGCACGGTGACCTTTCAGCGCAACAGCAGTGCCGAGGTGTCGGTGCTCGGAATCTCCGCGCGACTGGTGGGCGTCGACGCCGGTACGGCGACGATCATGGTGGCGGGCCGGACCGTCACGGTGCCGGTCGGCGGCGAGGCGGCATCGGAGGGATTCACGGTTGGGGTGCAGAGCGTCAGCGACACCGAGGTGGTCGTGCGGGTGCGTGCCGGTGGTGGCGGCAACTAGGGCGTGTCTCCTAAGTTGCGGCGCCAGGTGATGACGGTGTGC
>JBKJPD010000387.1:0-5521 GCA_046595345.1 Pseudonocardia sp. | reverse complement strand
GTGGTCGGTCAGACCCCGCCACCAGACGCCCAGCACGAGCAGCGGGCAGAACGTGGAGGCCGCCACGGCGAAGGCGAGCGACACCGTCGCGGAGAAGTCGAGCCGGGTGACGAACAGCGCCAACCCGAGCGGCACCGTCCCGGCGATCAGTGCGGCCGACCGGAAGTCGTTGGCCCGTCCGCGGCGCAGTAGGTCGGTGTGGATCACGCCCGCTACGCTGACGGCCAGGCCTGTGGCCGTGGACAGGATCGCAGCCCATGCGCCCGCGGCGATCAGGGCGGTCAGCAGGTCGGCGGCCCAACCGGCGCCGAGCGCCGCGGAGGGCAGCAGCAGCACCGCCGCGTCGGAATCGCCGCTGACCAGCAGTTGCGGGGTGTAGAGCCGCGATAGCGCGCCGAGCAGGACCGGGAGCAGGTAGAAGGCTCCGACCAGCGCAAGTGCGACGACCGCGGTCTGGCGGGCCGCCCGGCCATCCGGATTCGTGTAGAAGCGGGCCAGGATGTTCGGCAGGCCCATGGCGCCGAGTAACAGTGCCACCATCAGCGAGTAGGTCTCCAACAGCGGGTGTTCCCCGGTGCTGGACAACGGAGTCATCCAGCCGTCGTCGGTAAGGGCGACGCCCGCCGGCATCGGGACCGCGGTGCCGCCCGCGAAGGTCAGGGACGAACCGGACCCGACGGTGTGCATCCCGGGTTCCCAGTCCACCGGCCCGGCCCGCTGCACACCGTCCAGCCGGCCGTTCGCGGTGACCGTGACCGGCTCGCTGATCTGGAGCACGACGTCGGTGCGGATGTCGATGGTCGTCTCGACGGTGAACTCGGCCGATCCGGACGGTGTCACCCCGCGGTCGTTGCCGGTGAGGTAGATCACGAGTATCACCGCGGGCAACGCGAGTGCGAAGAGCTTGAGGAAGTACTGGAACGCCTGCACCAGCGTCATGGACCGCATGCCGCCGAACAGCACGGTGGTGAGCACGACGACGCTTGCCGCGACCGCTCCGCCCCAACTGGGCAGTGAGGTCACCGTGGCTACGGTGAAGCCGGCGGCCTGCAACTGCGGCAGCATGTAGAGCCAGCCGATGACGATGGTGAACAGCGTGCACAGCCGCCGCAACCACCGGGACCGCAGTCTCGCCTCGGCGAAGTCGGACAGCGTGTACGCGCCCGATCGCCGCATCGGCGCCGCCACGAAGAGTAGAAGGGCGAGGTAGCCGGCGGTGAACCCGATGGGATACCAGAGCGCGTCGGCGCCGTCCTGCATGACGAGCCCGGCGACCCCGAGGAACGCTGCGGCGGACAGGTACTCCCCGGAGATCGCCGCGGCGTTCGCGACCGGACGGACGGAACGCCCGGCCACCAGGAAGTCCGAGGTACTGCGGGCCGTCGGCGCGCCGAAGAAGTTGATGACCGCCGAGGCGCCGACAACCGCGGCCATGCCCAGCAGACTGATCAAGGTGGCGTTGGTCATGAGCCCTCCTTGCGCTGGACGGTGGAGTCCGCGCGCTCGGCACGAGCCTGCCTCACCTCGCGTGTTGACGGTACTGCCACATCGGTCCTCCGCGATGAGACGGGTACCGCGTTCGGTGACCGGTGTGGTGACGTGGGCCGAGACCCAGGTCCTAGGAGGCGGGGACGCCCGCCACGCCGGTGATGTCGGCGGCGGTGACCTGCCGGCCGCGCTCGGCCGGCCAGGTGGCGTCCGTGCCCTCACCGCACCCCACGTCGAGCGCCCTGCCGGGAGCGAGGCCCGGGCGAACGGCCGAGTGCCGGGTCCGCGCCGTGACCTGTAGGCGATCGTGGGACGGATCCCCGTGCGGACCGAGGCGGGTCCACCTGCCCGTCAGGATCGCGTTGTGATTGACCTCGCGATCGTCGGTCGACTACTCCCCGCGATGATCGATTCCGATGCATAATTGCGTCGGGCAGCGCCCGCTGGACAGGGTGAATAGCCCCGTAACCGTTTTCGATAGTTGTCAAACATGTTTGTGACTCAGATCACACCTCATGGTATTAAATGGGGTACGGTTCGGAACTTGGGTGCCGAAGCCTGTTAGTTTTGCAGCCATGGCGAAAACGAGCACGGTCGGGTTCACGAGCGATGGCGACGTCGAATCCGTGGTCATCGACTCGCTCGTTCCGGCGGACGGTGTCGCGATGTGGCGAATTGCTGCCCAGTCGGGCGTACTGGACGTCAACTCGCGCTACGCCTACGTCCTGTGGTGTCGCGATTTCGGTGGCACCTCTGCCGTAGCCCGACTGGGCGGCCGCGTCGTCGGCTTCGTCACAGGGTATCGGCGGCCGGGCGAGCCCAGCACGCTGATGGTCTGGCAGGTCGCCGTGGGCGATGACGCCCGGGGCCGCGGCATCGCAGCCGCCATGCTCGACGCGCTCGCCGAACGGGTGCGTCCGCGGCACCTCGAGACCACCGTCAGCCCGGACAACCCGGCGTCGACGGCCCTGTTCACCCGGTTCGCGCAGCGCCAGGGCGCACCGATGGACCGCTCCGTGCTGTTTGGCACAGACGTGCTCGGCGGCGACCACGAGCCCGAGTTTCTGCACCGGATCGGCCCGCTCTCCCATTGCTGATATGCACGGCTTCCAGGTGATGATCCACAACTTGAGGATGATGATGAGTAGTACGACTGTGTTCGAGGATTCAGAGTCCGAGGTCCGGAGTTATTGTCGGAACTGGCCGGTGGTGTTCGATACGGCCCGCGGCTCCCGGATGACCGACGTCGACGGCAACAGCTACCTCGATTTCTTCGCCGGCGCGGGTGCCCTGAACTACGGGCACAATCCGCCGGCGCTGAAGCAGCCGCTGCTGGACTACCTGATGCGCGATGGTGTCACCCACGGCCTGGACATGCACACGACGGCCAAGGCCGAGTTCCTCCGCACGTTCGACGACCTCGTGCTCAAGCCTCGCGGCCTGAATTACAAGGTGCAGTTTCCGGGCCCGACGGGGACCAACGCGGTCGAGGCCGCGCTGAAGCTGGCCCGCAAGATCAGCGGCCGCGAAGCGATGATCAACTTCACGAATGCGTTCCACGGCATGACGCTGGGCGCGCTGGCGGTCACGGGCAACTCGATGAAGCGCGGTGGAGCCGGCATCCCGCTGGTGCACGCCACGCCGATGCCGTTCGACAACTACTTCGACGGCACGGTCCCCGACTTCATGTGGCTGGACAAACTGCTCAAGGACTCCGGCAGCGGGCTCAACGCGCCGGCCGCGGTGATCGTCGAGACGGTCCAGGGCGAGGGCGGCATCAACCCGGCCCGGATCGAGTGGCTGCAGGGCCTCGCGGCGCTGTGCAAGCGGCACAAGATCCTGCTGATCGTCGACGACGTGCAGATGGGCATCGGCCGGACCGGTCCGTTCTTCTCGTTCGAGATCGCTGGTATCGAGCCCGACATCGTCTGCCTGTCGAAGTCCATCAGCGGCTACGGGATGCCGATGGCTCTGACGCTGATCAAGCCCGAGCACGACGTGTGGGGCCCCGGCGAGCACAACGGCACGTTCCGCGGCAACAACCCGGCCTTCGTCACCGCGACGGCAGCGCTGAAGGAGTTCTGGAGCGACGACAAGCTGGAGCGCTCGACGCTGGCCAAGGGCGAGCGGGTGCACGCGGCGTTCGTCGAACTGGCCCGCGCATCGCGGACCATCGAGCTCACGCCGAAGGGCCGCGGTCTGGCCCGCGGCCTGTCGTTCGAGAGGCCCGAGCTCGCGGCGAAGGCGTGTGCCGTGGCGTTCGAGCGGGGGCTGCTGATGGAGACGTCCGGGCCGAGCGACGAGGTCATGAAGGTCATGCCGGCGTTGACGATCACCGACGAGGAGCTCGACGAGGGGCTCGCCATCGTTGCCGACGCGGTCCGCGCGGTGACGGAAGGGGTGTCGCCGTGACCGACGACGCACGTTCTGCTGCAGAGGAGAGTTCATGACCGATGACGTTCGATTCCCCACGGAGGAGAATTCATGATCGTCCGCACGCTGGACGAGATCACCGGCACCGATCGCGACGTCAAGGCGGAGCACTGGCGCAGCAAGCGCATCGTGCTCGCCGGTGACGGGGTCGGTTTCTCGGTGCACGAGACCGTGCTCGACGCGGGTTCGGTCAACGATTTCTGGTACGCAAACCACATCGAGGCCGTCTTCATCACCGAGGGTGAGGGTGAGCTGTACGACAAGGACAACGACACCACCTACCAGTTGGCGCCGGGGTCGATCTACGTGCTGAGCGGCAACGAGCGCCACCAACTGCGACCGCGGACGCAGATGCGCACGGTGTGTGTGTTCAACCCTCCCGTCACCGGACGTGAGGTGCACGACGAGAACGGCGTGTACCCGCTGGTCACGCTGACGGAGGAGGAGGCTTCCCGGTGACCGGTGTGATGAGCGCGGGCGAAGCCCGCACCGCCGACCGCTACTGCACCCGTCTCACCGACCGGCCCTGGCCGGTCGAGCGTGCCGAGCCGACCGTGTGGGGGGCGGTCGCCGGTCCGCTGTCGGCTGAGCGGCTCGCGGAGCACGACCGGGACGGTTTCGTCTCCGTGCCGCAGCTGTTGAGCCCTGAGGAGGTGGAAGGCTACGCCGCAGAACTCGACTGGCTCGCCACCGATCCCACGATCCGCGCGGACGAGCGCACGATCGTCGAGAAGTCGTCGAAGCAGGTCCGCTCGATCTTCGAGGTGCACCGGATCAGCAACGCCATCGCCGCGCTCGTCGCCGACGAGCGGTTGGCGGGTCGTGCGCGTCAAATCCTCGGGTCGGATGTCTACGTCCACCAGAGCCGGGTCAACTACAAGCCCGGCTTCGGCGGCGCCGGCTTCTACTGGCACTCGGACTTCGAGACCTGGCATGCCGAGGACGGTATGCCGGCGCCGCGTGCGGTCAGCATCTCGATCTCGCTGACCGAGAACTACGCGCACAACGGCTGTTTGTTGATGATGCCGGGCTCGCACCGCACGTTCGTCCCGTGCGTGGGCGAGACCCCCGCCGATCACTACCGCGAGTCACTGCGCGAGCAGGAGATCGGCACTCCCGACCGGGACAGCCTCACCGCGCTCGCCGACCGGCACGGGATCTCGATGCTCACCGGCGCGGCCGGGTCGGCCACGCTGTTCGACTCCAACTGCATGCACGGCTCGGGCGGCAACATCACGCCCTACTCCCGGTCGAACATCTTCGTGGTGTTCAACAGCGTGGACAACGCGCTGGTGGAGCCGTTCGCGGCGGCCGCCCCGCGCCCGTCCTACATCGCGGCGCGGGAGGTCACGCCGATCATCTGGTGACGGCGCGGGTGCCGACATCAGAGGACCGGATGTCGGCTCCTGTCGAGGGGGAGCAGCTCCGGGCGTTTGGGTAAGAAGCCGTCGCCCTCGTGGTGGCCCTGGAGGCGACGCCGAACGTAGGGCATGACGAACGTCCGCATCCAGCGCAGGTCCTCCCGCTGTCGGTCGCGCCATGGCGCGGGATCGGCCGCGGGCAAGGGTGCCCTCCAGTCCTCGGCCACTGGCTCGCCGAC
>JBKJPD010000081.1:0-5780 GCA_046595345.1 Pseudonocardia sp. | reverse complement strand
CTACCGCGCGGGCGCGTCGATCGACCTGGAGCACGACCGTGCCGACGCGGGCCGCCGGGTCGAAGCGCCTCTGCTCGCGCTGTGGGGCGGGCGCAGCGTGGTCGGGCGGAGCCCGGCGGACCCGCTCGACGTCTGGCGCGAGCGGGGCGGTGATGTGCGGGGGGCCGTCGTCGACGCAGGGCACTTCCTCGTGGAGGAACGGCCTGCGGAGACCCTCGCCGTGCTGGCGGACTTCCTGACGGACTGACGTCAGCCGGCCTGCGGCGCCTGTTCGAGCGCCTGATCCACCACCAACCAGAGCCTGGCCAGCAGCAGGTCGGCTTCGCCCCAGGTGAGGGCTCCCGAACGAACTCCCGATCGGATTTCGTCAGCCAATGTTCGCGCAAAGTTGGTTGACCACTCCGCCCGATTCTCCCCATCACGCATCGTGAGATCTTGCCCGGTCATGCAGATCATCTGGACACCGGGGTCATCTGCATCCCTCGCGCCGCGGGTGCCTATCCGGCTCGACGCCCCTGCGGCACACCGGCGAGAATTCCTGGAAGCTCGGAGACGGACCTCAGTTCGGTGAGCGTGGGGTGACCCGCGGCCAGCAGGGCGATGTCGGTTCCGGGCTCGGGCGGGGCGGGCATCCTGGTGAATTCGGAGTGCAGGGCCTCGCCGTCGCCCCCCGTGCGGTGGTCCACCCGGACCTGCACCGCACCGAACCGTGCCAGCCGTGCCTCCCGCAGCTCACCGATCTCCGCGATGGGACGGTCGGGGACGTTGAGGGAGAGCACCGTACCGTCGGGCCCGGACAGGAGTACGTCGAGCACCTCGGGCAGGACGTGCAGCACGGTCTCCCAGTGCAGTGGTCCGGCCGGCTGCCAGCCGCAGTTCAGCGAGATCGCGAGCCCGCGCCAGCCGTGAAAGGACGCCGTCAGCGCCGCGCCGACGGTGCCCGAGTGCAGCACCGCACGCCCGACGTTCGAGCCCAGGTTGATCCCCGAGAGCACCACGTCCGGGACGGGATCGAGCCAGCCGCGCCCGGCCGCGTGCACGATGAACGAGGGGTGGCCCTCCACCGCGTAGGCAGGGATCCCCGGCAGCTCGGCGAACTCCCGGCGGTGCACGCGCGTCCGGTCGCCCTCGCGCACCGACAGCACTGAACCGCCGACCCCGCTGGCGTCGACGTGCGGGGCGGCCACGACGACGTCGAACCCGGCGTCCCGCGCTCCGACGGCGAGGGCCAGGAGGCCCGGCGAGTCGATGCCGTCGTCGTTGGTGATCAAGGCGCGCAGACGTCGGGAGGAGGCCATCGATCCACCGTATGTGATGAAGGTGGACGGGAGGCGGTGCCGCGATGACGGTCACGGCGCCGTGCCCCGGGCTGAGCAGCGCCGGTGGCCACGACACAGAACGAGCAACCGCAGTGGTTCTTCGTACGACGTGCGGCCGGCCGGGTCCGTAGGCTTCCGCCGTGATCACGCCGATGCCGCCGACGGGCGAGCAGTTCGAGATCGTGGCCGGCGACGTCCGGGCCGTCGTCACCGAGGTGGGTGCGGGCCTGCGCGTCCTCACCGCGGGCGGGCGGCCCTACGTCGAGACCTTCGACGTCGACTGCCGCCCGCCCCGGGGCGCGGGCAACATCCTCGTGCCGTGGCCCAACCGCACCGCCGCAGGCCGCTGGACGTGGAACGGCGAGCCCCAGCAGCTCGCGCTGAGCGAGCCCGCCGCGGGCAACGCCATCCACGGCCTGCTTCGGCATGCCTTCTACCGGGCCGGTGAACGCACCGCCGACGCGATCACGCTGCACGCCGCGATCGCCCCGCAGCCGGGTTGGCCGGTTCCGCTGGAGACGAGCATCCGGTACTGCGTGGGCGCAGACGGGCTCGCCGTCACCCACACCATCCGCAATATCGGGGCGGAGCCGGTGCCCTTCGGCGTGGGGGCCCACCCGTACCTGCGTGCGGGCGACGCCGCCACTGACGACTGTGTGCTCACCCTCGCCGCCGCGTCGACGCTCCCACTCGACAAGGGACTGCCGGTCGGCCCGGCGCGCCCGGTGGACGGGGAGCTCGACCTGCGTACCGGCCGCCCGCTGCGCGGCCTGGTTCTCGATCACGCCTTCGGTGGTTGCGTCCCGGACGCGGGCGACACGCTCGTGCGCCACCGGCTCGAGGGCCCCGACGGGGCCGTCGAGATGTGGGCCGATCCGGACTTCGGCTGGGTTCAGGTGTTCACCCCCGACGATCACCCAGGCCGTGGCCGCGCCGTCGCCGTCGAGCCGATGACGTGCCCGCCCGACGCCCTCAACTCCGGCATCGGCCTGCTGACGGTGGCGCCCGGTGAACAGTGGACGGGCCGCTGGGGCATTCGCCCCCGCTGAGCAGGCGCACGACCTCGCGGGTCGGTGCGAACCGGCGACCGAGCGAAACGGCTCAGCAATCCGCAGGTTTCAGTTGAGGTGCGCCCGGAGCCCGCGGGCGGCGGCGCGCAGCTGCTCCGCCTGAGCCGGGCTGGTCCCCTCGAGGTGCTCCTCCAGCAGGTGGGCCCCGTCCTGCCAGCGGGCCTGGTCGCCCATCGACCCGGCCAGCTCGAGGAGGTCGAGCAGCCCGGACCCCGGCAGGGCGAGGCGCATGCGCAGCACCCACTCCAGGTCGGCGGGCAGGCGCCGGGTGCGGTAGATGCCGCGCAGGTTCTCCAGCATCCGGACGAGGAGCAGCCGCGTCGGCGTGGCCGTGAGCAGGTGCGGCCCGAACGGCACCTCGGGCCCGGCGCCGGACGCGGCCCGGAAGCGGGCCTCGCACTCGGCCATGTCGAGTGACACGCCGCCGGCGAACACATCGAGATGGGTGCCCTCTGTGGGAGCTCGCACGAGGAAATGCCCGGGCATCCCGACGCCCTCCAGCGTGATCCCCGCTCGGCGTCCCACCTCGATCGTGACGACGCCCAGCGTGATCGGGATACCGAGCCGGCGCGTCAGGATGTGGGGTAGCAGCGAGTTGCGCGGGTCGTAGTAGTCGCGGCCGTTGCCCGTGAAGCCCTCCTCGACGAACAGCCGGTGCACCAGCCCGTCGAGGGAAGTGACGCCTGCCGCGAGCCGGTCGAGCTCGGCGAGCCACCGGTCGGCGTCCAGCGCGGGATCGGCCCCGGCCGCGAGCGCGAGCGCGGCACGGTCCAGTGGCGGGTCGGGGCTCCCGACCAGCTCGGCGAACAGGGCCACCGCGTCCATTGCGCCATCGTGCGCGCCCCGGGCCGTGCCGTCGAGGGGGAGCGGGCGTCAGCGGCGAATGTGCATCCGGATGATCGTGCGGCTGTCGTCGCTCCATACAGCCAGCACGTCGCACAGCTCCGAGGCCAGCCACAGGCCTCGGCCGCGGGCGCCATCGGGTGGGGGCAGCACGATGCCGGGGAACGGCACATGCATCCTGCCGCCGGCGTCGGCCACCTCGGCGACGACCTCCCCGTCGGTGTCCCACAGGCGGACCAGGCCCGATCCTCCCCCGTGCTCCAGGCTGTTCGATGCGATCTCGTTGACGGCGAGTACGAGGTCTGCGACGCGATCGGGATCCAGCCCGGCCGTTGCTGCGAGGTCACCCACGCAGTGGCGCAGCGCGGCCAGGGTGCCGGCGCCGAAGGGCAGCAGCGCCAGCGGCGGGCCCAGCTCCGGTGGAGGCGGCGGCGGGAAGTCGATCACGATGTCACCGGGCTGTCGGTAGCCCTGATTCGCCCGGGACCCGCTCGGGCCGCACACCGAGGGGTGCGTGGCCCGCATCCGTCCGAGCTCCGGGGAGTTCTCCGGATACGGGCACAGCACCGTGACGGGCAGGCCCGACAGCGCCACGTTCAGCCCGATGTCGAGCCGCGCCCAGTGCCCGGGCCCGCAGGCCAGACCGTCGATGTACTGGTCGACGACCAGCACCCGGCCCCCCGGCCGGGTCACCCGGCGGCCCGTCCGCGCCCAGCGGACGGCCACGGTGAAGCCGGGAACGCTGTGTACCTGCGCGGGATCGGGAAACTCCACGGCGTCCGCGGCGCCGCCGAGAGCGGACCGCAGAGCTTCCCGATGAGCCGTGTCCAGCGCCGCGACGACGATGCCGTCCGCGTCGAGGACGGCGGTGATGGACGGGACCAGTTGGCACGCGAGGTCGGCAGGCGAGGAGTGGATCACGGCCTCGTGCTGCGCTGCGGTCCCCATCTGCTTCCCCTGACATAGCGTGCGGACGCGACGATAGGCGAGTACGCCTACCGGAGCAGCGTGGAGCCCGATTCCGGTGTGGCAGGGTGGGTCGGAACACATGACCAGAAGATCAGGAGCCGGCGATGCGCATCTTCAACGGAGTGGACGAACTGCGCGAGGCGGTGGGCACCCAGCTCGGCGCGAGCGACTGGATCACCGTCGAACAGGACCGGATCGACACGTTCGCCGACGCTACGGACGATCACCAATGGATCCACACCGATGCGGCGAAGGCCAAGGACGGGCCGTTCGGCACCACGATCGCGCATGGGTTCCTGACGCTGTCGTTACTACCGGTGCTCATCGCGCAGGTCTACAAGATCGAAAACGTGAAGATGGGCATCAACTACGGCCTCAACAAGGTGAGGTTCACCTCGCCGCTGGCCGTGGGAAGCAAGGTGCGGGGCAGCGTCGAACTCGTCGCCGTCACCGATGTGGCGGGTGGGGTCCAGCTGACCACCAAGGTCACGGTGGAGATCGAGGGCTCCGATCGCCCAGCGCTCGTCGCCGAGTGGCTGACCCGCCAGTACGTCTAGAACTCAGGGAGATTCCATGCGCGACGCCGTCATCTGCGAGCCGCTGCGGACCCCGGTGGGTGGCTTCGGCGGCTCCCTGCGTGACGTGCCGGCACACGAGCTCGCGGCCACGGTCATCCGGGGCCTGCTCGCGCGTACCGGGCTGGCGCCCGACGCGATCGACGACGTGATCCTCGGCCACTGCTACCCGACCATGGACGCGCCCGCGATCGGCCGGGTCGCCGCGCTCGACGCGGGCCTGCCCGCCACGGTCCCGGGGTTGCAGATCGACCGGCGCTGTGGATCGGGTCTGCAGGCTGTGCTCTACGCGGCGATGCAGGTGCAGGCGGGTGCGTCCGAGGTCGTGCTCGCGGGAGGTGCGGAGTCGATGTCGAACGCGTCGTTCTACTCGACGTCGATGCGCTGGGGTGTTCGGGGCGGGAGCCCCGGTGTGCTGCTGCACGACTCGCTGGCCCGCGGCCGCGTCACCGCGGGCGGAATCAACTTCCCTGTTCCGGGCGGCATGCTGGAGACGGCGGAGAACGTTCGCCGCGAGTACCGGATCGGCCGCGCGGAGCAGGATGAGTACGCGGTGCGCAGCCACCAACGGGCAGCGGCCGCGCGCGATGCGGGCCGGTTCGCCGACGAGATCGTGCCCGTCATCGTGAAGGGACGGAAGGCCGACACGGTCGTCGACGCCGATGAGCACATCCGGGCTGACTCCTCGGTACAGAAGCTGGCCGCGCTACGTCCGATCCTCGGCAAGGGGGACCCGGACGCCACGGTCACCGCGGGTAACGCCAGCGGTCAGAACGACGGCGCGGCGATCTGCGTGGTGACCCACCCGGCGATGGCCGAGGAGCTCGGCCTGCGCCCGCTCGTACGGCTCGTCTCCTGGGGTGTCGGCGGCGTAGCGCCCGCCACGATGG
Source organism: Pseudonocardia sp. (assembly GCA_046595345.1). Taxonomy (GTDB): domain Bacteria; phylum Actinomycetota; class Actinomycetes; order Mycobacteriales; family Pseudonocardiaceae; genus Pseudonocardia. Next base: position 114 of record JBKJPD010000081.1, on the reverse strand, counting down.
GCATCGGCCCGGTGCCCGCCGTCGCGAAAGCACTCGGCGCCGCAGCCCTGACGCTGGCCGACATCGACCTCATCGAGCTGAACGAGGCGTTCGCCGCGCAGGTGCTGGCGTGCA
>JBKJPD010000110.1:0-17142 GCA_046595345.1 Pseudonocardia sp. | reverse complement strand
CGTAGCGCCCCGACAGGTCGGAGTCGGAGATGTCCTGCGCCCCGCCGAGGCACTCGGTGACGTCCTCGCCGGTGACCTCTACGTGGATGCCACCCGGGTGGGTGCCCAGCCTGCGGTGCACCTCGAAGAAGCCCTGCACCTCGTCGACGATGCGGTCGAAGTGGCGGGTCTTGTACCCGCTGACGGACTCGACGGTGTTGCCGTGCATCGGGTCGCACTGCCAGATGACCTTGTGCCCGGACCCCTCGACCTTTTCCACGATCGACGGCAGCACGTCGCGGACCTTGCCGTTGCCCATCCGGCTGATCAGTGTGAGCCGGCCGGGCATGTTCTGCGGATCGAGCCGTTCGACATACTCGACGGCCTGCTCGGGCGTCGTGGTCGGGCCGATCTTGAGCCCGATCGGGTTGGAGAGCAGCTCCGCGAACGCGATGTGCGCGCCGTCGAGCTGGCGGGTGCGTTCCCCGATCCACAGGAAGTGCGCCGACAGGTCGTAGAGGCGGGTCTCGTCGCGGGCGTCCAGGCGCAGAAGTGAGCGCTCGTAGTCCAGCAGCAGTGCCTCGTGGGAGGCGTAGAACTCGACACTGTGCAGGTTGTGGTCGTCCACTCCGCAGGCGTCCATGAACCGCAGCGCCCGCTCGATCTCCGCGGCGATGGCCTCGAAGCGCGCGCCCGCCGGCGAGTTGCGTACGAAGTCCTTGTTCCAGTCGTGCACCATCGACAGGTCGGCCATGCCGGTGGCGGTGAGCGCGCGCACGAGGTTCATCGCAGCGCCGGCGTTGGCGTAGGCACGGACCATTCGCGACGGGTCCGGCACCCGAAGTGCCGGGTCGGGGGCCAGCGCGTTGACGATGTCGCCACGGTAGGACGGCAGTCCGAGCGCGTCGATGTTCGAGCTGCGCGGCTTCGCGTACTGCCCGGCGATCCGGCCGACCTTGACCACCGGCATCGACGCGCCGTAGGTGAGCACGATCGCCATCTGCAGCAGCGTGCGGATGGTCGCGCGGATGTGCGGCTCGGTGTTGTCGACGAACGTCTCGGCACAGTCGCCACCCTGCAAGAGGAACGCCTCCCCACGGGCGACGGCGGCGAGCCGGTCCTGGAGGCGGTCGACCTCGGGCGGGAGCGTCACCGGCGGCACGCTCTCCAGCACCGTGCGCACGTGGGCGACGTGTGCGGCGTCCGGCCAGTCCGGTTGCTGCGCGGCCGGGCGGGCCAGTGCATCGTCGAGGCGGCCGCGCAGGTCGTCGGGCAGCGGAGGCAGCTCCGGGAGCACTTCCACGGGAGCGTCGACGGTCCAGTTCACGATGACCAGATTAGGCGAATCCACACCGGAGGATGCCGCAGGGGCGGCAGAAGCTGCGGCCGGCCGTCGGAGTGTGGGTGCAGAGGTCCACCCGTCCGGCCCCTACACGCCACCCGGACGACCCGATTCCAGAGCGGACAGCTCGACTACTCCCCGTCATGACAACAGTGCTCTACATCCTCGGCGTCATCCTCATCATCGCCGGCGTCTTCGCGATCATCCGAAAGCAGCTGCTCTGGGGCATTGCGCTCATCGTCGTCGGCCTGATCGTGGGCCCCGGGCTGGGTATCGCCGGCATCGGCGCCTGACCGGGAGCGCCGTCGCCGCTCACCGGGCGGCCACCGCGGCGCCGATGGCCTCCCAGCGCCGCAGGTTCAGGCGTGCGTCGGCGAGCGCGTCGTGGGCGTCGGGCGTCGGCGAGGGCAGCGGCGGCCGCCCGGCGTCCTCCCAGCGCTGGCGCAGCTCGCGGGTGAATCGCGGCAACGGACGTGGCAACGCGGGCATCGCACCCCACAGTTGGCACAGCGCGACGTGGTCGTAGGCCGCTATCCAGGCCCAGAGCTCGACCTCACCAGGCCCCTCGGTGACGAACGCGAGCAGGTCGGCTCGCAACTGCTCGCGCGACCGCCAAGCCGGGTCGGCGGGCGAGGGCAGCTTCGGCAGCACGTTGGCGCGGACCCACAACCCTGCGCGCGACGCGTCGAACTCCGTGGAAACCGCGTAGAACTCGCGACCATCCTCGGCGACCGCCCCGATCGATACGAGGTCGATCGTCGTCCCATCCTCGATGAACTCACAGTCGTAGAAGATGCGCATGCCCGTCGTGTTCTCCTCTGTCCGGTCGAGGATGACTGTATGTGTCGAGCGTTACAGCCACTGAAGGGTGGTGGCGGGACGTTCGCGTCAGCCGGCCTGGCTGTCGGGAAGGCGGGCTGCGTCGATCGCGGCATCCCGGGCCGCCCGTTCCTTGACCGAGGCCGCATACATGTCGACGTAGGTCTGGCCGGTGAGCTCCATGAGCGCATACATGATCTCGTCGGTCATCGACCGCTCGATGAACCGGTCCCCCGCCATCCCGGCGTACCGGGTGAAGTCCAGCGGCTCGCCGATCTTGATATGGACCTTGCACGGGCGCCAGACCTTCGAGCCGATCCGATGGACGCGGTCGGTGCCGCTCATCGCGACAGGGACGACGGGCACACCCGCCTCCAGCGTCATGCGGGCGACGCCGGTCTTGCCCTTGTAGAGCCGTCCGTCCGGCGAGCGGGTGCCCTCGGGGTAGATACCGAGCAGCTTCTCCTCGCGGAGCAGCCGCACGGCGGTATCCATCGCGGCCTGTGCGGCGTTGCCCCCGGATCGGTCGATCGGCACCTGCCCCACGCCGGTGAAGAAGATCTTCTTCAGCCGACCGAGGAAGCCCGGCTGGGTGAAGTACTCCCGTTTCGCGAGAAACGTGATGCGCCGGGGCACCAGCAGGGGGAGGAAGAAGGAGTCGACGACGGCGAGGTGGTTGCTCGCGAGGATGGCTCCCCCACGCTCCGGGATGTTCTCGAGTCCCTCGACCGTGGGCCGGCAGAACAACCGGAGCAACGGACCGAGGAGCACGAACTTGGACCACCAGTACAGCACCTGGGCCTGTCCCCCTCCCGCTCGACGGCGCCAGCCTACGGACGGTCGCGACGCAGCGACAACGGGCAGGAGGCAATACGCGAGCGACAACCCGCCGACTCCCGGCGCAAGCTCAGGTCGAGCGGACGTCACACCCGGCCGGGGCCGTGCCAAGATGGATACCACGTCGCGGACATGCCCGCGGCCGCACCGGTCGGTGTGCAGTGAGGTCAGGAGAACCGTGTGAGCCGGGAACCCGACGCCGAAGGCGGACCGGAGCTCGGCGACGGCCCCCCACCCGACGAGTTCGACGCGATCGTGTCCGAGTGGCGCCGGGAGGGGCAGGTCCCGGTGTGGCCCGACGAAAAGGCCACGGCCCGACCGGGGGAGGCGACGCCCCTGCCCGCCGAGGAACCGGCCGCGCCGGAACCCCGGAAGCCCGAACTCGAGAAGTCGGCAACCGATTCGCTGGCGGGCACCGCCGCCGCCGCCCTCGACGAGCATTTCGTCCCGCCGGAGCCGCCGCCACTGCCCCGCCTGGGACCGCCTGCCCTGGTCGGTCTGGCGCTGCTCAGTCTCGGCATGGTGCTGCTCGTCGCGCCGGGCTGGGTCGGAGTCCCCGGGGTCTACGGCCTGCCGCTGGGGCTGACCGCACTGGCGTCCGGGCTGGGCTGGCTTGTCCTGCGGCTCTGGCCCAGTGCCCCGTCGGACGACAGGTACGGGGACGCGGACGACGACGGCGCGGTCCTCTGACGATCGACGCCACGGGCCACCACTTCGTACCGACTCGCGCGCCCGTCCGTACCGGCTCGCGGAGTCAGCTCAGGTGCGCAGGAGTTCGCTGGCCAACTGGGCGGCGCCGACCACCGCGGCGGCCTCCCCGAGCTGCGCGGTGCGGATGCGGGCGAGCGGGCGCCGCCCGGCCCCGGTGACGGTGACGGCATAGTGCTCGCGGGCCTCGTCGAGGAACAGCGGCGCCGACGCAGACACCCCGCCACCGATGACGACGAGCTCGGGATCGAACACGTCGGCGACCAGCGCCAACCCCTCCCCCAACCAACGGGCGAGCTCATCCATCGCGGCGCAGGCCACGGGATCGCCTTCGCGGGCCGCGGCCGCCACCCGTTGCCCGGTGACACGACCCGGGTCGCCCGCGGCCAGCCTGCCCAGAACCGGGGACCGGCCCGGGTCGCGGGCCAGTAGTTCGACGGCGGTGGTGGCCAGCCCGGTGCCACTGCAGTAGCGCTCCCAGCAGCCGTTCTTCCCGCAGGGGCACGGGCGGCCATCCGGGACGACGCGAAGGTGACCCAGCTCGGGGGCCACCCCGAAGGCGCCGCGGTAGAGCTTGCCGTCGATCAGCAGGGCCGAGCCGATGCCGGTGCCCAGCGCGAGGAACACGACGTTGGCCGCTCCGGACGCGGCCCCGAAGTGCCGCTCGGCCAGCGCGGCGGCGTTCGCGTCGTGTTCGACGACGACGGGCAGCCCGATGCGCTCGGCGATCCGGTCCGCGACCGGGGCGTCGCGCCAGGACAGGTGCGGGGCGAACCGGACACCGCGCAGGTCCGGGGTGATGAAACCCGCCAGTGCCAGCCCGACGGCCCCGACCGGGTGCCGCGCAACGAGCTCCCCGACCACCCCCGCGACCGCGGCCTCCAGCGCGGCCTCGCTGCGCGGGGTCGGGGTGCGGGCGGTGTCGTGGACGATGCCGTCGGCGTCGACGACCCCGGCCCGGACGCTGGTGCCCCCGACGTCGACGCCGACGGTCAGCACGGACGGTCCGTCACCGGTGGGCCCCGGCTCGCTCGGCATGGCCGTCCCGATCGATGTGACCGTCCCGATCGATGTGGATGTACTGCACCCTGCGAGTCGGTGCCGGGGGTTCGGGGTCGGGCGGTGGAGCCGGCCCAGGGTTGCCCTCGTCGAGGGCCACCCGCAGTACCGCCAGCATCCCCGCCGCCTGCTCGGCCAACCGGACGGCCAGCTCGGGCCGCTCTCCGCGCAGCGCGGCGATCACCGCGCACACCGGGCAGACGGCGCAGGTCGCCGTCGCGGCGGTGGCCGGCTCGCTGCGCAGCCGCTCGATGATCGGCTCGATCCGGTCGAGCGCAACGGTGACGAGTGCGCGCAGCTCGGCAGGCAGCCCGGACAGGAATTCAGGGGCGGACAGGCGTTCGTGGCCGGACGAGCAGTCCTGGTCCTTCACCGGGTCCAGGCCGCCGGGTCGGGAGCGAAGACGACGCACAGGTCGTCACCGTCGAGGCGGGCAGCGGTGACCGCGCACCGGCGCAGGACCGAGGGCAGCGCCACCATCCGACGCACGCCGCCCACCGCGACCGCGAGCTCGTCCCCGACGCGCGCGAGGTCCAGCGGCCCGTCCGCGGCGCCGGGCAGCCGCAGGCGGAGCTCGAACTCCGAGTCGCGCGAATTACCGGTCCCCGCGGTGCGCTGCACCCGCAGCAGCGGCGGCCCCGGCGCGACGGGCGCGACGGGATCGGTGTCGCCGTAGAGTGAGCGGGCGATCTCCAGTAGCGCGGGCACCCCGGTGGGCTCGGCCGCGGTGTGCTCGGCGGTGCGCAGTGGGATGTCCCCGAGACCGGCGAGGTCGCCGAGTACGGCCTGCTGCTCGGTGTGCCGTTCGCGCAGCCAGCGGGCGGCGGGGCCGCGCAGCGACGGCGGCGGGCCCGGGACGATCCGGTTCACGACCATGCCGTCGACGCTCAGACCGTGCAGGGCCAGCGCGGTGAGCGTGCGGCGGGTCTCCGCCGCGACGACCCGCTCCGGGGTCAGGACCAGCCGGATCGAGGTCAGGGTGTGGTCGGCCAGCATCGCGCGCAGCCCGCCGAGCTGCTCGGCAAGTGCGTCGAGGGCCTCGATGGTGCGGTCCCAGGCGGGGGCGGTGTCGCGCCCCGCTCCGGACAGGCCGGCGAGCATGCCGCGGACGGCGCGGCGGTGGGCCGGGAACAGCCGCTCCAGGTAGCTGGAGATCGCCTCGGGCAGCCCGAGCAGGCGCAGGGTCTCGGCGGTGGGCCCGCAGTCGACGACGACCACGTCCCACGACCCCGTCTCCGCGGCCCGCCGGACCTCGGCGAGTGCGAGCAGGTCCTCGACGCCGGGCAGGACCGTGAGCTCGTCGGCCACCAGCTCGTCGACGCCGGCACCGGCCAGCAGCGTGCGCAGGTGTCCCTGCAACGATCCCCACGATTCGTCGAGCAGCGCCCGGGTGTCGATGTGGGCGGCGTAGAGGCCGTCCTCCAGCTCGACGGGGACGCCGCCGAGCCGGGCCTCCAGCGCGTCGCCGAGGGAGTGGGCGGGATCGGTCGAGACGACGAGGGCCTTTCGGCCCGACCGCGCGAGCAGCGCGGCGGTGGCTGCGGCCAGGGTCGTCTTACCGACGCCCCCCTTGCCCGTGAACAGCACGACCCGCACGGTGGCCGAGCCTAATGTGTGTCCAGCGGTTCGGCTCTGCCACCCGTGGCGGCAGGAGCCGCGAGGTTCCTCGGCGTTGCTCAGCCGCCGCTCTCAACCCGGCGCTTGAGCCCCTTGAGGGCGGTATCGATGATCACCTTCTCGGCCTTGCGGCGCAGCATCCCGATCATCGGGATGTTGAGGTCGACGGCCAACGAGTAGGTCACGGTGGTGGCCTTGCCGTCGTCACTGAGCGCGTAGGAGCCGTCCTGCGCCTTCTGGATCTGGCCCTTGACCAGCGTCCAGCTCACCGAACGGCCGTCGGGGGCCCAGCGGTAGTCGAGCGTGTAGGAGTCCTTGAAGGGGCCCGCGTCCATCGTGAAGCGCACCTGCTCGGCCCGCCCAGCGGTGTCGCTACCCAGTATCTCCACGGTCTTGACCTGCTCCGCCCACTGCGGATAAGCGTCGAAATCGGCGATCACCGCCATCACCCGCTCCGGCCGTGCGGCGATGGTTATCGAGGAGGTGGTCGCGTCGGCCATGACGGCAGGTTACCGAAGTGTCGTCGGCGGGCCGGACGGAGATCACCAGCGCAGGACATACGGCGTGCCGGTGTACCGGAAATGCCCGACGTTGACGCACTCGGTGTGCCCCAGCCGCGCCCGCGCCGCCAGCGGCTGGTGCACGTGCCCGAACAGCGCGGCGCGTGGCCGGTCGCGCCGGATGACGTCCAGCAGGGCGGGCGAGGACGCCTCGTCACGGCGCGACACGACGTCATAGGCCAGCTCCGGCAGCCCGGGCGGGGAATGGGTGCACAACACGTCGACCGTGCCCAGGCCCAGTGCGGCGGCCGCGTACTCCTCGGCCAGGCGCAGGTGCGGTGTCCACGGGCCGCCGCGGCGCGGTGCGATGCCGGCAGGCAGTGGGGCCCCGCCGAGGAACCCGAACCGCAGCCCGCCGATCGTCACCACCTGACCGTCGGGCAGGCAGAGACCCGGGCGGTGGTACTCGGCCCACAGCCGCGGCAGGTCGACGTTGCCCGGGATGGCGTAGGTCGGCACGGTCATCGCGGCGAACATCCGGTCGTACTGCTCGCGCACGGCGTTCTCGACGACGGCGGCCGCGTCGTCGAGCCGGGCCCATGCCGCGCGGATGAATGCCACCAGTTCGCCGGGCGCACCGTCGGTTCGCAGCCGACCGAACCGAGCGCTGACCTCCGGGCCGAGGACTCGGCCGAGGATGCCCGCGGACGGATCGCGGTAGTCGACGTAGTCGATGAGGTCCCCGAGGACGAGCAGTGCATCGGCACCATCGCCGGCGCGGGCCAGCGCCTCGGCGTTGCCGTGCACATCGGAAACCACATGCATACGCATGCCCGCGACGTTACCCGGCGCACCCCGGCGGCGCGCCCGGCCCAACGGCTGGGGGTGACGGGTCGGGTGGGGGTTCGCCCGGCGCCCGGCCCGCCTCGAGCCGGTCCTTGCAGGCGAGCGCGATGGCCTTGGCGGCGCGCTGGCGCCTGCGCGCCTCGGCCGCTCCTCGCCGAGGCGGCGCGGGGGCGGGCTCCCCGTCGGGTCCGGCCGGGTCGGCTCGCAGGAAGTAGTGCAGGACGGTGCCATCGAGCACCGGTTCGAGCCAGACCTCCATGCTGCCGACCAGCGCACCCCGCACCGTCCAGCGCAGGCCCTTCGGACCACGATCGGTGACGACGTCCAGCCGCAGGTCCGGCCACAGCCGCTGCCAGTTCGCCCGCGCGAACACCGGTGCCACCATGTCGGGCGGCACGGCGAGGAAGGTCTCGTCGACCACATCCACCGACGTCATGACCGGAAGCCTGCCGGACCGGACGAAACCGACACCATCCGGACCTGCCTCGGTGGGCTACCAGGGGGTAGGTTACGCGGATCAAAGCCGGTGTCGGAGGTCTCAGTGCGTGAGTACAGCGTTCCCGCAACCGTCCACATCGGCGAGGACGAGAACCTCGTCGATGCGATCTACGACAACGCCGAGTCGCACGCGGGCGACGTCGCCTACCGCAGGCGCGGGCACGACGGTGCCTGGTCCGACATCACCAGTGGGGCGTTCGCAGCGGACGTGACCGCCGCGGCGCGGGGCCTCATCGCCGCCGGGGTCACCCAGGGCGACCGCGTCGCGCTGCTGTCGCGCACCCGCTACGAGTGGACCCTGATCGACTACGCGATTCTCGCGGTAGGTGGCGTCACGGTGCCGATCTACGAGACGTCCTCCGCCGAGCAGATCCAGTGGATTCTGTCCGACTCCGGCGCGGTCGCGATCGTCGTCGAGTCGGCCGCGCACGCGTCGGTCGTCGAGAGCATCCGCGAGGGCCTCGGCGAGTTCCGCGTCTGGCAGATCGAGCCGGCAGGCGGCACCCCCGGCGCGGTCGAGCAGCTCGGGACGGTCGGCGCCGCCGTCCCGATCGACGAGGTGCACACCCGGCGCCGGGGCGTCCGGGCCGACGATCTGGCCACGCTCATCTACACCTCGGGCACCACTGGGCGGCCGAAGGGCTGTGAGCTGACCCATCGCAACGTGCTCACCGAGGTCAAGGTGATCGCGCGGGTCTTCCCCGAACTGCTCACGGCGGGCGGCTCGGTGCTGCTGTTCCTGCCGCTCGCCCACGTGTTCGGCAAGGCGATCCAGTGTGGCGCCACGTACACCCGGACGATCATCGGGCACACCGCCGACGTCACCGAACTGCTCGCCGACCTCGCCGTGTTCAAGCCGACGTTCCTGCTCGCGGTGCCACGGGTGTTCGAGAAGGTCTACAACGGGGCGCGGCAGCGTGCCCACAACGACGGCAAGGGCGCGATCTTCGACGCCGCCGCGGACACCGCGATCGCCTGGAGCCGGGCGCAGGACACCGGCGGGTCCGGGTTGGTACTCAAGCTCAAGCACACGCTGTTCGACAAACTGGTCTACGGCAAGCTCCGCGCCGCGGTAGGCGGCAACGTCGTGGCCGCCGTGTCGGGCAGCGCACCGCTCGGCGAGCGGCTCGGCCACTTCTTCCGCGGCGTCGGCCTGCCCATCCTGGAGGGCTACGGCCTGACCGAGACCTCCGCAGGCATCACCGTCAACACCCTCGACGCCCAGCGGGTCGGAAGTGTCGGGCGGCCGGTCCCCGGGCACGCCGTCCGGATCGCCGCCGACGGCGAGATCCTGCTCAAGGGCCCGATCGTCTTCCGCGGCTACTGGCACAACGAGACCGCCACGAACGAGGCGATCGAGGACGGCTGGTTCCACAGCGGCGACATCGGCGAACTCGACGACGCCGGCTTCCTGACGATCACCGGCCGCAAGAAGGAGATCATCGTCACCGCCGGTGGCAAGAACGTCGCCCCGGCTGTGCTGGAGGACCGGTTGCGGGCCCACCCGCTCGTCAGCCAGTGCATGGTCGTCGGCGACGCCAGACCGTTCATCGGCGCACTGGTCACCGTCGACGCGGAGGCGCTGGCCGGCTGGGTGCAGCGCAACGGCAAGGCCGCCGGTTCGACGGTGGCCGACCTGGTGCAGGACCCGGAGCTTCGAGCCGAGATCGGCACCGCGGTGGCCGACGCCAACCTCGCGGTGTCCCGGGCCGAGCAGATCCGCGAGTTCCGCATCCTGCCCGTCGACTTCACCGAAGCGGGCGGCGAGATCACCCCCACCCTCAAGGTGAAGCGCGCGGTGGTCGCCAAGATCCACGCTCACGAGATCGCGGCCATCTACGCAGGAGCCACCCAGAACGCCTGACAGCGCAGAACGCCTGACAGCCCGGCCCGCCTGACAGCCCGGCCCGCCCGCCGGGCCGATGTGTCTCGAGTCGGTGTGGACAGGCGGGTACGGAACGACGCGCGAGGCGGTGCCCGCGTGTCTCCGGTCGCTCAGAACGGCGTCGGCGCGCCCTCCAGAAGCCCCTGTAGCCGTCCCACGAGCCGCGGCCAGCCCCAGTCCCGGATCATCCGATCCCGGCCCGCTGCGCCCATCAGACGCGCCCGATCGGGATCGGCCAACAGATCGACCACGGCATCGGTCACCGCGTCGAGATCGCGGCCCCCCACGACGTACCCGGTGACGCCGTCCCGCACCGTCTCCGGCGCCCCGCCGGAATCCCCCACGACGACGGGCAGCCCCGACGCCGCGGCCTCCAACGCCACGATGCCCAACCCCTCGACATCCAGGCCGCCGCCACGGGTACGGCACGGCAGCGCAAACGCATCGCCGACGGCGTGGTGGGCAGGGAGCTCCGAGGCAGCCACCGCACCCGTGAACACCACATGCTCGGCGACGCCGCACTCGACGGAGAGCTGTCGCAGCCGCTCCCCGTACGGGCCCTCCCCGACGAGGAGCAGCCGGGTACCGGGCACCCTGACCCGGATTCGAGGCAGCACCCGGATCAGCGTGTCCTGCCCTTTCCGGGCGACCAGGCGCGAGATGCAGGTGAGCACCGGGGCGCCGCCGAGGCGGTAGCGAACGCGGAGCTCCCGACGCGCCTGCCGGTCGGGACGGAATGCTGCGGCGTCGACACCGGACGGCAGGAGCTCCAGCGCCGCGTCCGGACCGAATGCGGCGGCGAGCCGGTCCCGCGTGTAGCGCGACACGACCGTGAGTGCATCGGCGTCGCGGCCGATCCGGCGCAGGGCATGGCGTGCGCCCGGAAGCATCGACCAGCCCACCTCATGTCCGTGGGTGCTGCCGATGACGCGCTCGATCCCGGCCCGGCGGCGCAGGACGGGGCCGAGCAACCCCAACGGTGCGGAGGCTCCGAACCAGATCGTCGTGGCGCCGTGCTCGCGCGCCAGCCGGACCGCCGTCCTGGCGACCGCATGCCCAGGGAGCATGAGCGAGGTCGGATGGCGGTGGACCGGGTAAGCCAGCCCGGCGTCGAACTCCACCGCTCCGGGCCAGGCGGGGGCGTAGACGGCCAACTCGCCGCCGGGAAGCCGCTCGGCCAGGGCCTGCAGGTACTGCTGGATGCCGCCGGTTCGCGGGGGAAAGTCGTTCGTCACGAGCAACGTCCGCGGCACGAGTCGACGCTATCGGCACCGAGCATGGTCGGTCGTCCGGGACCGAGGACCGCGCCCGGAAAAGCCGCGACGTCTGGAACGTCGCGAGGTCTGGAGCAATGTCCACCGGCGCCGATGCGGGTGCCGCCCCCGCAGGTGGAGTCGGGCGGTGGCCGGTCGGTCCGACCGGCCACCGCCCATTCCGGGGAGCGGACGAGGTCGATGGGCGGCTACAGGCGCCGGGCCGTGTTGAAGTCCGTGGTCGGCACCTTCTGGTACTTGACGACATCGCCGGTCTGCGGTGCGGCGAGCATCTTCCCGCCTCCGGCGTAGATGCCGACGTGGCTGACCGGGAAATAGGAGAAGATCAGGTCACCGGGCTGAAGTTCATCGATCGACACGGCCCGGCCGACGCGGGCCTGCTGGCTGCTCGACCGCGGCAGCGTGACCCCGACCTGCTTGAACGCCCAGGACATGAGACCGGAACAGTCGAAGCTGTTCGGGCCCGCGGCGCCCCACTGGTACGGCTTGCCGATCTGGGTGATCGCCAGGACCAACGCCTTGACCCCGACCCCGGAGCCGGTGACCGGACCAATCGGGCCGGCCTCGACGGGCCCGTTGCGGTCTCGGCGCTGCTGCGGGCTGAGCTGTCGGAGAAGGCGCTCGGCCTCGTCGATACGAACCTCGGCCTCCCGCTTGCGGACACCGAGCTCCTGCTCCGCCCGGGTGGCCTCATCGGCTGCGGTCTGCGCCAGGGCGGCCGCAGCGTCGGCGGCGGCCTGGGCCCGTGACGTCGTGTCGACGACGACGGACAGCTTCTTGAGCGAATCCGCATAGTCGGCCGAGAGCATCTCCAGCGCCGACATCTGGTCGAGATATTCCTGGGGCGAGCCGCTGGCGAGCAGGGCGTTGAACTGGTCGAGCCTTCCGCTCTCGAACGTCGACATCGCCATGGCGTCGACCTGTAGGCGATAGGCCTGCTCGTCGCCCCTTGCCACGTCGACTGCCCTGCGGGTGGGCTCGACGGCCGCCCGCATGGTCTCCAGCTCGGTCCGGCGGGCGGCGAGGTCGTCCTGCGCGGCGTGCCACTGCTCGGTGAGCACCTCGGCTTCGCGCCCGACAGTGTCGAGCTGTGCGACGGCGTCGGCCGCGGTGGTGGGGGGTGCAGCAGCAGGAGGCGCAACCGCAGGGGGCGCGGGATCCACTGGTGGTGCCGGCTGCGCGCCCGCGGGAGCGACCCCCAGCAGGAGCACCAGCATGGCCGCGAGCAGAACCGCGCCACCGGGGATCAGCCGACGCGGTCCGACCAGAAGGTCGGACCGGTGGGCTCCGGACGGACAACGCCGAGGCGACTGCACGCGGATGGCTCTCCTTCCTCCGACCGCCCACTGCCTGACCGGAACGACACTTCTGTCCGAACGGGATGGTGCGCGGTGACCTGGCGTCGCCATCGGGATCGATGGCCGAACTGTCGCTAGGCCTCGCGGAGATTACGGAGACCCGACGGGCTCGTACAACTCCGCCTTCACCTGGCCGTCGAGGAACGGAGACCATGATTCAGCCACTGAGCGTTATTTTGAGGGGCCTACAGCAGTTTTACGTCACCCTGTGTCACGAATGGATCCGGCCCCCCCAGATGCGCTGGTCACTCGGCGCGCCCGGGTGTCCACCAGCCGCAATCTCGGCACCAAGCCTTGCTCAGCAAGCACATCGAGAGCCCAACGCTCCGGTGCGTCGAGCTGTACGATGCTGGCGCCGGGCGGCTCCTCCGATCGGTCGAGCCCAGCACTCCGCGGCGCCGGGACACCCAGCAGCACCCCGATGACGCAATCCCCACAGGCGTTACCCCGGACCTCGCAGCTGTCACAGTCGACGATCACTTCTGCTCCTCGGAGTCGGCGGTCGTTCCCGGCACCGCGGACGTTAGGAGCACCCACCGACAATTTTCGCGCAACCGCGATCAGGAACGGACCAGCCGACCGAGCAACACCGCCGACGGAACGGAGTAGGCGCCCCGCCGCCGTATTGATTCGACCACCGCGCGGTCCGACGTCGCCACGACCACCGGACGACCCTCGGGCTCGGCCGCAACCAGCGCCCTGATCACATCGTCGGCCGACACTCCTGGGTCGCTGAACAGCACGCGCAGGCCGCGGGACCCGCGCGTCGGGGCCGTGACCACCCCCGCGCCGTCGAATACCACCGTGATCTCCACCGACGTCCGCGCGGCGAGCGCGGCGAGCTGCCCCACGAGACGGGTGCGCTGGTCGGCGAGGGGAAGCTCCGGGTACCCGGTCTTGCTGACGTTGTAGCCGTCGACCACGAGGTGCACGGTCGGCACGGCGAGCAGCGCGTCCAGCGCCGCGAGGCCGTCGGCCGCCGCGCCGCCGCGGGCCGATTGCGCCCCGGCGATCAGGTCGGCAGGACGGGGCCCGCCGCCGCCGAGTGCGAGTTCGCGGCGCAGCCCGGCCACCGCCCCCCCGAGCGTGTCCAGGAGCAGGGTCAGCCGCACCTCGTCCGCCCGGCGGGCCTCCCGCGCGGCTTGCCGGGCACCGGCGACGTCGACCGCCGCCCGGTCCGCCCGCCGCCGCTCCGTCTCGGCCCGGGCGCGTTCGCGGTCCCGCTCCGCGTGGGCCGCGGCCAGATCCGCCCCCGCCGACCGGCGCAGTTCGTCGGCCCCCCGCTCGGCGGCGGTCCGCGCATCGACGGCCGCCCGCAGCTTCGCGCCCTGGTCGGACACCCGCCGCCGCAACTGCTGGTACTCCGTGTCGCGCTGGGTGCCCGCCGTGCAGGCCTGCGCCCGCGCCTCGCTGAGCTCCCCGCGCAATCGCTCGGCTTCGACGGTGAGCTTGTCCACCCGCGACAGCGCGGCGTCCCGCTCGACCCGCAGTTCCCCTGCCTCGCCCCGGCGGGCGGCGGCGGCCACGACAGCGGCGGCCCCGGCGTCTCCGAGCAGAACCGCAGCCGCCGCGGCGGTGAGGGGATCGTCCGCCGCGGCGGACAGCTCGCCGCGCCGGTGCTCCTGCCACCAGGCGACGACCGCCACCCGGAAGGCCACCGATCCCGCCAGCTCAGCCAGCAGGGCCGGACGTCCCAGCCTCGCACGCTTGGCCGGGGTGAAGTGTGCGAATCTGCGCAGCGGTACGGGCACCTCGACCGCGGGCAGCGCCCCGACGGCCGCAGCGGCGACCTCGGCCAGCCGGGCACGGACGGCGTCGGGTAGCCGCGCCCAGTCGAGGGGGACCGGGGCGGGCACCGGGTCGGTGCCGAGCGGGTCCACGGCGGCGGGGTCCACAGCGGGCTCCACGACGGGGTCGGTCGTGGGCTCGGCATCGTCCCCGCCGAAAGCTGGGACGTGGCCGGGCGACATCGGACCAGGCTATCCGCGTCACGAAGGACCGGGAGATGGAGCCGCCCGCCGACGTCCGGATCGAGACCGCCTGCACGTCCGCAGCCGGTTCACCGCCGAGAGCGGCGCAGGCGGGTGCGCGACATGGTGGCGCTCGCCGACGGATCGCCCACGGGGCGGGGTCGTGGGTGATCGGGCCCGGCCGGCGGCGATGCCCGAGAACTGGGGAAATGCACTACCGTGCGGCCCGTCGAGCCGTCCAACGCGAGGGAGCCGTCGTGATCACCGCGATCGTCCTGGTCCACACCGCCGCCGACCGCATCCCGGAGACTGCGCAGACCATCGCGGACCTGCCCGGCGTCAGCGAGGTGTACTCATGCGCGGGCGATGTCGATCTCATCGCGGTGGTGAAGGTGGCCCAGCACGAGCAGCTCGCAGACCTGATCGCCGGGCGGCTCAGCAAGATCGACGGGGTACGGCGCACCGATACCCACATCGCCTTCCGCTCCTACAGCCGTGCCGACACCGAGGCCACCTTCTCCGTGGGCCTGGACTAGCAGCCGTACCTGGTCGTACTCAACGTCGTACTCAACGTCCTGAAGACGGCCGTATCGCTACCCGCCAAGGCGCTGGAGGTCAGCGGCGCAGGCTCGTCGACAGCGCCGCCCAGCTCGTCAGCAGGCGCTCGGCCGCGCCGCTGTCGATCGCCGCCGCCGCCCGCGCCAATGCGGCCGGGAACGCGTCCGCCACCCGCGCGGGCGGACCGTCGAAGGCCACCAGCGCGCCCGCCGTGTTGAGCAGCACCGCGTCCCGCACCGGGCCGTGCTCCCCCTCCACCAGCGCCCGGAAAACCGCCGCGTTGACGCCCGGATCGCCACCGCGCAGGTCCGCCCGGGTGGCGGGGTCGAGCCCCAGCGCGGCGGGATCGAGCGTCTCGACCCGAACCGAGCCCCCCGCGACCACCCAGACCGTGCTGGTCGTCGTGGTGGTCAACTCGTCGAGCCCGTCGTCGCCGCGGACGACCAGCACCGACGCCCCGCGCCCGGCGAACACCTCGGCGATCACCGGGGCCAGCCGCGAGTCGGCGCAGCCCACGAGCCCTGCGGTGGGCTGAGCAGGGTTCGTCAGGGGGCCGAGCACGTTCATCGCCGTGGGCACCCCGAGCTCGCGGCGCGGCCCCGCCGCATGGCGCATCGCCGGGTGGAAGACCGGCGCGAAGCAGAACCCGATCCCGATCTTCGCGACACAGGCCGCCACCCCCTCGGGCGGCAGATCCACGGCCACCCCGAGCGCCTCGAGCACGTCGGCGGCCCCGCATGCCGACGACGCGGCCCGGTTGCCGTGCTTCACCACCGGCACCCCGGCGGCAGCGGCGATGACGGCGGTCATCGATGAGATGTTGACGGTATGAGCCTGGTCACCACCGGTGCCGACGACGTCCAGCGCACGGCCCGCCACGGTCACCAGGTTGGCGTGGCTGAGCATGGCCTCGGCGAGCCCGGCGATCTCCGCGGCAGTCTCCCCCTTGGCCCGCAGGGCGATGAGGAAACCCGCCAGCTGGGCCGGGGTGGCCTCGGCGCGCAGGACCTGGTCCATGACCCACGCCGTGTCGGTGGCCGTGAGGTCCTCGCGGGCGAGCAGCCGGGCGAGCAGTGCGGGCCAGGTGAGCGTCATAGGAGGCGGTCAGCCCCGGACGGCGGGCAGCTCGCCGGCCCGGGATCGGCGCAGCACATCGGCCACCGTCCCGGCGGCGGTGATCGGGTCCAACGGGTGCACGAGCACCGCATCGGCCTGCGACCAGGTAGCGAGCCACCGGTCGTCACGCCGTCGCACGGTCACGATGATCGGCGGGCAGTCGGCGATCTCATTCTTGAGCTGGCGCGAAAGCCCCATGCCGCCGGTGGGCTGGGCCTCGCCGTCGAGGATGGCGAGGTCGATCTTCCCGGCGTCGGCGGCCACCAGGACGTCGGCGATGCCTCCGACCTCCAGGTAGCGCACCCGGCCGATGTCGGGGGCGGGCCTGCGTCCGATGGCCATCGTGATGGCCTCGCGGACCTCCGGCCGGTGGCTGAAGACCAGCACGGTCAGCGTCTCATTCGGGTTCTCGATCGGAGCGGCGCTGTTCAGGGGGCTCACAGGGCCGAACTGTAGTGGGGCCGGGGTGGACCACCCGGGGGTGCCTGCCCGGCGCAGAACTCGCCGGTGGGTATCCCGACAGGCTGTAGAAGATGGCCGAGGGTAATAATGCGGAGGTGACGACAGCGGCTCCCAACATCAGCGC
This sequence comes from Pseudonocardia sp., assembly GCA_046595345.1. Lineage (GTDB taxonomy): Bacteria > Actinomycetota > Actinomycetes > Mycobacteriales > Pseudonocardiaceae > Pseudonocardia. The sequence continues at coordinate 190 of JBKJPD010000110.1, read as the reverse complement.
GCGGATCCATTCGCTGAACCGCCCGAACCTGGTCAGCGTTGGCACCATCATCTGGCTCTCCAGCGAGCTGATGTTCTTCGCCGGGCTTTTCGCGATCTACTTCACCGCGCGGGCCCAGAATCCTCCCGGGGCGACCTGGCCCCCCGAGCCGACCGAGCTGAACGTGCCGTACGCGCTGGTGGTGACGATC
>JBKJPD010000100.1:0-2646 GCA_046595345.1 Pseudonocardia sp. | reverse complement strand
AAGAACGCGACCTCGCGGCGGACCACCTCCGGCGGGAGCGTCAGCTCGTCGGTGTGGCGCAGCAGGGTGGCCAGCACGTCGCGCGGAACGTCGACGTCCTCTCCCGCGGACTCCCGGGCCAGCAGGTCGACCCGGCGGGCGATGGACGGCGCGAGGAACTCGGCATCCCATTCGAGGAGAGCCTTCGCGATGACGCGGCGCTGCACGACCTTGTCCTTCGTCGAGTGCGCGAGCGTGGCGCCCTCGATGAACGACATCATGTAGCTGTAGAGCCGCTCGGTCTCCTGCGCGGTGCTCTCGGGCCGGTCGACGCCGGCGGTGAGCGCGGCCAGGTTGAGCATCAGCTCGTGGCCCAGGTGCACCAGATCCAGACGGCCCGCCGCGACGTACGGGGCGATGGTGCGGTCGGTGACCTCAGGGAACAGCTCGCGCTCGTAGCGCTCGAACACGTCGCGGCGGAACATCCGGTTCTCCACCCGGCGCCGGGAGCGGTGCTCGTCGCCGTGCAGGTTGACCAGTACGTCGGCCATCACCACCTCGCCCTCGTCGTAGAGCGACTGGCGCAGGTCCTTGCTGCGGTAGGCGTCCTTCGCATCGGCGAACGTGCTGAGCACGACGACGGCTTCCTCGGCGGCGACAGCGGTCACTGTGGGCTCCTCCATATGGCGCGTTCGCACAATTTAGTCGTTAGAAGACGCACGTCAAGTTCCTGCACGCTGCTAGCGTCGCCGTCCATGGAGACCATCACCCTCGACGGCTACTCCGACGTGCGGGAGGCCTACCGGCAGCACGACCTGCAGCAGGCCCTCTACGACGCGGGCGGGGTCGTGATGGCCGACAGCCTGCTGGTGCTGCACGGCAGCGAGCACCGCGTGCGGCGGCGCGTGGAGAACCGGTTGTTCCGCCGCGGCACATTCCGCTACTGGGAGAAGGCGTTCCTGCGCGACCTCGTGAGCGACACGCTCGCACCGTTCCTCGCCGCGGGTCACGCCGACCTGCTGGAGATCGGCTACCGCACGATCATGAACCTGACGGCGATGGTGGCCGGGGTCGACCAGCCCACGGGCAGCCCCGAGGAGACCGACTCCCTCTACCGTTTCGCGAAGAAGTTCTCCGAGGGCGCCACCATGGTGCACACCACCCGTGATCCCGACGAGGTGCGCGCCGAGGTGGCCGCGGCGCTCGACGAGTTCGACCGGATCTTCCTGCGACCCTCGATCGCCCGCCGCCGCGCGCTGCTCGCGCAGCTGGAGGCCGGCGAGGTCACCGAGGACGACCTGCCCCGCGACGTCCTCACCGCGCTGCTGCGCAACTGGGACGAGCTCGGCATCGACGGCGACATCCTGCGCCGCGAGTGCGCCTTCTACCTGCAGGCGGGTTCGCACAGCACCGCCGACGCGTTCGCACACTCGGCCGACGACTTCTTCGCCTGGTCGCAGCGCGATCCCGCGGCCGCAGACAAGGCCCGTCACGACCCGGCGCTGCTGCAGCGATGCGTCTACGAGACGTTGCGCCTGCACCCGGCCAGCCCCGTCGCCCAGCGCCGCGCGCTCGCCCCGATCACGCTGCGCGGGGGCGTCGAGATCCCGGAGGGCGCGTTCGTGGTCCTCGACATCGCCGGCGCCAACCGCGATCCGCGGATCTTCGACCGGCCGCAGGAGTACGACCCGCTGCGCGAGGTGCCCGCCGACGTCCCCCGCTGGGGTCACGCGTTCGGTGGCGGGATGCACGCCTGCATCGGCATGGAGCTGGCGGGAGGAGTGCCGTCCCCGCCGGACCCCACCCCTGAGCAGGCCCACGAGCAGGTGCTCGGCACCGTCACGCTGATGCTGTCGTCGCTGCTGGCGGGCGGTGCCCGCCCCGATCCCGACGCCCCGGCCCAGCGCGACCCCGCCTCGGCGCGCGACCACTTCTCGTCCTACCCGGTGCTGTTCGGACCGTGATCGGAGGCTCGGGCGAACCGCGGATCCAGCACGGGCCGGCCGAGTCGGCCGTCGGCCGGTTCCTCGACGGCGTGCACGCCCGCGACGCCGCGGCCGCGGGCGCGTGCTTCACCGCGACCGCCACCTACGCCAACGTCCCGCACCCGCCGGTGATCGGGCCGGACGGCGTACGGGGACTACTCGGGCCGATCCTGGAGCGCTCCTCGCGGGTGCACTGGGAGATCGTCACGGCGAGCTTCTCCGCCGAGCGGGCCTGGCTGGAGCGGGTGGACCGGTTCGTCATCGACGGCACCGAGTACGCCGTTGCGTGCAACGGGGTGGTGGACGTGGATCCCGGCACCGGCCTGATCCGGGCGTTCCGCGACTACGTCGACCTCGGGGTGTGGCGAGCGACGCTCGACGGCGTGCTCGAACGATGAGGAAGTAGAGTTCTAACGACCAACGAGCCTCGGGGTTACGTCGCGGCCCGGCCTCCGCTCCGCGCTGATCGATTCACCACTTCGAGTGATCAGTCAACGCAACGTGACAGATCAACACCCACAGGAACCCCACGAACACCACCATCGACGTTCACGCCATCCCGACCGCCCCGCCCTGGGTCGCGTGCTGTCACACCCGCCACGGTTCGCCCTGTCGGCCTCCGCGACATGCGTAGTGAGGCGTTTGACGCCGCACTCGTGCTCTGTCAGCGTCCGCCGTCACC
>JBKJPD010000514.1:0-4763 GCA_046595345.1 Pseudonocardia sp. | reverse complement strand
GCAAGCGTCTGGGCGCCATCGCGGAGATGGGCTTCGACGTCGTCTACCTGCCGCCGATCCACCCCGTCGGCACGCTGCACCGCAAGGGCCGCAACAACTCCACCCAGGCCGGGCCCGGCGACGTCGGCTCGCCGTGGGCCATCGGCTCGGCCGAGGGCGGCCACGACGCGATCGATCCCGAGCTGGGCACGCTGGAGGACTTCGACGCCTTCGTGGCGCGCGCCGACGACCTCGGCATGGAGATCGCGCTGGACTTCGCACTGCAGTGCGCCCCCGACCACCCCTGGGTCATCGAGCACCCGGAGTGGTTCACCGTGCGCCCCGACGGCTCGATCGCCTACGCGGAGAACCCCCCCAAGCGCTACCAGGACATCTTCCCGGTCAACTTCGACAACGACCCGGCCGGGATCTACGCCGAGTCGCTGCGGGTGGTGCTGCACTGGGCCGAGCACGGCGTCAAGATCTTCCGCGTGGACAACCCCCACACGAAGCCGCCGAACTTCTGGAACTGGCTGATCTGGCAGGTCAAGTCGCGGCACCCCGACGTGCTGTTCCTGGCGGAGGCGTTCACCCGTCCGGCGCGGCTGTTCGGGCTGGCACGGCTGGGCTTCACCCAGTCCTACACCTACTTCACCTGGCGCACGTCCAAGTCGGAGCTCACCGAGTTCGCCCTCATGCACGCGCAGCGCGCCGACGAGGCGCGCCCCAACCTGTTCGTCAACACCCCGGACATCCTCCACGAGTCGCTGCAGTCCGGTGGACCTGCGATGTTCGCGATCCGTGCCACGCTCGCGGCCACGATGGCGCCCACCTGGGGCGTCTACTCCGGGTTCGAGCTCTACGAGGGCGCGGCCGTCAAGCCCGGCAGCGAGGAGTACGACAACTCCGAGAAGTACGAGCTGCGGCCCCGCGACTTCGAGGCGGCAGCGGCCACCGGCAACTCGCTGGAGCCCTACATCACCCGACTGAACGAGATCCGCCGCGTACACCCGGCGCTGCAGCAGTTGCGCGACATCACGTTCCACCACGTCGACAACGACTCGATCATCGCCTACTCCAAGACCGATCCGAGCACGGGCGACACGGTGCTGGTGGTCTGCACGCTGGACTCCCACGCCGCGCAGGACGGCACCACGTCCCTGGACATGCCCGCACTGGGCCTGGGCTGGAACGACCGGGTCACCGTGCACGACGAGGTCAGCGGCGAGTCGTGGGAGTGGGGCCAGGTCAACTTCGTGCGGCTGGAGCCGTGGAACCACGTGGCCCACATCCTGCGCATCGAGCGGTGGCCCTGAGCGGCTCAGACCGCGGCAACGGGCCGGAACACGAGAAGTGCGACGTCGCCCATCTGTCGAACGTCCGCCAGGGTCATCCGCCGATCCGGACCCTGTGGGAACCGGCCAGGGTTCACGAACCTCGGCGCGTTCGGATCGCCGACGAAGAACGGTGCGACGACGACATGAAGTTCGTCCACCACACCGGATGTCAGGAACAGCGTGTGCATCGCGCCGCCGCCCTCGACGAGCAGCCGGGCGATGTCTCGATCGACCAGGTCGGCGAGCACCGCGTCGAGGCTGACAGGGTCGCCGGCGTCCACGACCGTGGCAACCGCACGGAGCCGGCGGGCGACCGCCGGCAGCACCGGTGAGTTGGTGTACACCAACTTCTCACCATCGCCCGCTGTGAAGAACGCGGCGTCAGGATCGAGCCCGCCACCGTTGGTGATCGTCACTTTGACGGGCGACTCGGCCCGACCCAGCGCAACCCGCCCTGCGCGACGGTCATCGGATCGGACGAGGAGCCGTGGATCGTCCGCGCGGATCGTCCCTGGTCCGACCAGGATGGCGTCCACCCCCGCCCGGACCGCGTCGACACGGTCGAAGTCCTCCTCGTTGGACAGCAGCAACCGGTCCGCGGTGGAGTCGTCGATGTAGCCGTCGAGTGAGACGGCGACGGAGAGCAGTACGTAGGGGCGACGTCGGGTCATCTGCGAGTGCCTTCTCGATCACGTGGAAAGTCTCGTGCTGACCGTAGGCGCCTGAGCTCGGCCGCGACACCGGCCCGCCGGACGTGAGCGCGGTCGCACCCGCCGGGGTCGGCCGCTACCCTCGGCTGTGCGCACCGAGCCACGCTCTGCAGCCGGGCACCTCGCCCGGTAAGACTGGTCGGGTGCCTCCGCCATCCGTCCTCGCCCGGTAGGAACGCGATATCCTCATGACGATCGACCCGTCTCCCGCTGCCCAGACCAGCGCCCCCGACCAGCTCACCGAGGCCTCCGCCGACGACTTCGGTCATGCGCGGACACTCGACGTCGACAACGACTGGTTCAAACGCGCCGTGTTCTACGAGGTACTGGTCCGGGCGTTCTCCGACTCCAATCGCGATGGCACCGGGGACCTGCGTGGGCTCACCGACAAGCTCGACTACCTCCAGTGGCTCGGCGTCGACTGCCTGTGGCTCCCCCCGTTCTACGACTCGCCGCTGCGTGACGGCGGCTACGACATCCGCGATTTCCGCGCGGTCCTGCCGGAGTTCGGTACGGTCGACGACTTCGTCTACTTCCTCGACGAGGCGCACAAGCGCGGTATCCGCGTCATCACCGACCTGGTCATGAACCACACCTCCGATACCCACTCGTGGTTCGAGGAGTCGCGGCGCAATCCCGACGGCCCGTACGGCGACTACTACATGTGGGAGGACGACAACTCGCGCTACCCGGAGGCGCGGATCATCTTCGTCGACACCGAAGCCTCGAACTGGACCTACGACCCGCTGCGAAAGCAGTTCTTCTGGCACCGGTTCTTCTCCCATCAGCCCGACCTGAACTACGACAACACGGCCGTGCAGGAAGCGATGATCGATGTCCTGCGCTTCTGGCTGGACCTGGGCATCGACGGCTTCCGGCTCGACGCGGTGCCCTACCTGTACGCCCGCGACGGCACGAACTGCGAGAACCTCGCCGAGTCGCACGCGTTCCTCAAGCGCTGCCGCAAGGTGATGGACGACGAGTACCCGGGCCGCGTGCTGCTCGCCGAGGCCAACCAGTGGCCCTCCGATGTCGTCGAGTACTTCGGCGCCCCGGAGGTCGGTGGCGACGAATGCCACATGGCGTTCCACTTCCCGCTGATGCCACGCATCTTCATGGCGGTGCGTCGGGAGAACCGCTTCCCGATCTCGGAGATCCTGGCCCAGACGCCGGCGATCCCCGCGGGCGCACAGTGGGGGATCTTCCTGCGCAACCACGACGAGCTGACCCTCGAGATGGTCACCGACGAAGAGCGCGACTACATGTACGCGGAGTACGCCAAGGACCCGCGCATGAAGGCCAACATCGGTATCCGTCGTCGCCTGGCCCCGCTGCTGGAGAACGACCGTAACCAGTTGGAACTGTTCACCGCACTGCTGCTGTCGCTGCCCGGGTCGCCCGTTCTGTACTACGGTGACGAGATCGGCATGGGCGACAACATCTGGCAGGGCGACCGCGACTCCGTCCGCACCCCGATGCAGTGGACCCCCGACCGCAACGCCGGGTTCTCCTCCTGCGACCCGGGCAGGCTGTACCTCCCGGTGATCATGGACCCGGTATACGGCTACCAGGCGGTGAACGTCGAGGCACAGTCGCACTCGTCCACGTCGCTGCTGCACTGGACCCGGCACATGATCGAGGTCCGCAAGCGCCACCACGCATTCGGGCTCGGCGAGTACCACGAGCTCGGCGGCACCAACCCGTCCGTGCTCGCCTACGTCCGGAGCCACGGCGACGACGTCGTCCTGTGCGTCAACAACATGTCGCGGTTCCCCCAGCCGGTGGAGCTGGATCTGTCGCCATGGCTGGGCTGCGCCCTGCACGAACTGACAGGTGGTGTGGCGTTCCCGAGGATCGGGGAGCTGCCCTACCTGCTGACGTTGCCGGGGCACGGCTTCTACTGGTTCTCCATCAACCCCGCGGAGGAGACTGCGTGAGATTGACCGAGGAGCTGCCCGCCCTGCTGCCCGAATGGCTGGCCCAGCAGCGGTGGTTCGCCGCGAAGGGAAGGCCGGTCCGCTCCGTGGGCGTCGCGTCGCACACCCCGCTGCTCGCCGAAGGCGAACCGCTCCTCGATCACCTCCTGCTCGCGGTCGAATTCGACGACGACGCCCCGGTGCAGCACTACCAACTGTTCCTCGCACGCCGGGAACAGGCGCGCAGCGAGTTCGACCACGTCACGATCGGGCGGGTCGGCGACCTGTACGCCTACGACGGTTTGTGGGACACCGACATCACGGCCTTCCTGCTCGACGCGATCCGCACCGGCCGCACCATCGGGGACATCGCGTTCGTCGCCGAGCAGGACGCCTCGATCGCCGAGAACGTGCCGGGGCGGGTGCTCTGCGTCGAGCAGTCCAACACGTCGGTGTCGTGGGGCGAGCGGTCGATCCTCAAGGTGTTCCGCAGGGTGCTGCCCGGCGTCAACCCCGACCTGGAGCTGCACCGGGCGCTGCGTTCGGTGCAGAGCCGGGAGGTCGCGGCCGTGCAGGGCGCCATCGAGGGCAGGCTCGGCGGGGAGCCGGTCACCCTCGGGATGCTGCAGGACTTCGCCGCCAACTCGGCCGAGGGCTGGGCCATGGCGCTCGCGAGCGTGCGTGACCTGCTCGCCGAGGGCGACCTGCGCGCCGACGAGGTGGGCGGCGACTTCGCCGCGGAGGCGTCCCGTCTCGGCGAGACGATCGCGGTCCTGCACGCCGAGCTGCACGCGGCGCTGGGCGGCTCCGAGCGTGACCCC
>JBKJPD010000491.1:0-5927 GCA_046595345.1 Pseudonocardia sp. | reverse complement strand
CAGCTCGTCGGCCAGCGCCGCCCCGACGACGCCGGCCCCGACGATGACGACCCGAGGTCCGGTCACCGCTCGGTCCCCGGCTCCGGGCGCCGGATCTCACACCGGGGCTGTGCGGTGCGGAACATCCGAACCCCCCTTGACGGGTGCCTGACCTGGCTGCACTCTAACGGCAATCATCGGAACTCAGGTTCCATGATATGGAACTCTCCGGAGCGGATCCCGATGGCGACACAGGTGGGCAGCCAGGCCGTCGACCGGGCGAGCGCGCTGCTCGCCCTCGTCGTGGAGGCCGGCGCGCCGCGCACCTTCACCTCGCTGGTCGACGAGCTGGGGCTGGCCAAGTCGACGACGTCGCGGCTGCTCCAGGCGCTGGAACGCAGCCGCCTGGTGCAGCGTGACCAGGCCGGCGCGTTCCGGCCGGGCGCGTTGTTCGCCCTCTACGCCGTCCGGCCCAGCGCGATGCACGATCTCGCCGAGCTCGCCCGCCCGACGTTGGAACGCCTCGGTGAGCTGACCCAGGAGACGGTCAACCTCGGGGTCCCCCGCGGCAGCGAGCTCGTGGAGATCGCGCAGGTCGACAGCCGCTACCGCCTCGGCGCCACCAATTGGGTGGGGGTGAACGTGCCGGCGCACTGCACCGCGCTGGGCAAGGTGCTGTACGCCTATGGCGCTCTCCCGCTGCCGACGGGCGATCTCGAACGCCGCACCCCGCACTCCCCCGTCGACCAGGCGCAGCTCGCCCACGCACTCGTCGAGGTGCGCCGACACGGCTGGGCAGCGTCGCTCGACGAGCTGGAGGTGGGGCTGGCCGCCGTGGCCGCCCCCGTCCGGGCCGTCGACGGGGTGGTCGTCGCCGCCGTCTCGGTGTCCGGGCCCACCACCCGGATCAACGACCACGGCGTCACCGCGCTGGGCGACCACCTGATGGCCGAGGTACGCGGGCTGTCGGCCCAGCTCGGCCACCGCCCCGGGACGTAAGGCCCCCGGTATGACGGAGCACGGCACGAACAATGGAGGCAGGCCATGAGCCAGCGCGCACACGCGAACGTCCCGACCGTCGATCAGTCGTACCGGTCGGTCCCGATAAACCTGCGCCAGTCCGGTCCGACACCGGTCCAGCTCCTGGTCTCCACCCGGATCCGCAAATCGCCGTTCTGGCACCTGTCGTTCGAGGCAGGCTGCTGGCGGGCCGAGGTGTACAACCGCGTGTACCACCCCCGCGGCTACGTCCGGAACGAGGACGGTGGGGCGATGGTCGAGTACGACGCCCTGGTCAACGACGTCACCTTGTGGGACGTCTCCGTGGAGCGACAGATCCGGGTCATGGGCCCGGACGCGGAGGCGTTCGTCGATTTCGTGATCACCCGCGACGCGACCAGGATCCCGCCGATGCGGGCCCGCTACGTGATCCTGTGCAACGACCGGGGCGGCATCCTGAACGACCCGGTGCTGCTGCGCCTCTCCGCCGACGAGTTCTGGTTCAGCCTGTCCGACAGCGATCTGATGCTCTGGCTGCAGGGCATCAACGTGAGCAGGCGTTTCGACGTCGCCATCGACGAGATCGATGTCTGCCCGGTGCAGATCCAGGGGCCCAGGTCGATCGACCTGATGACCGACCTGATCGGGCCTGCCGCAGCCGCGATCCCCTCCTACGGCCTGTGGACGGGCACCATCGCCGGCTGTGACGTCGTGATCTCCCAGACCGGGTTCACCGGCGAGAAGGGATACGAGATCTACCTGCGCGACGCCACGCTGCATGCGGAAACTCTGTGGAACACGGTGCTGGAGGCAGGCAAGGAGCACCGGCTGGCGGTCATCGCGCCCGCGCACCACCGCCGCGTCGCGGCAGGCATCCTGTCGTGGGGGCAGGACATGGATGCCGAGACGCTCCCGTTCCAGGTCAACCTCGGCTACCAGGTGTCCCGCTCCAAGCCCGGCGACTACGTCGGCCGGCACGCCCTCGAGGCGGCCCGCGCCGCCATGGAGGCGGGGTCGCCGCCATGGACCCACCGGCTGGTCGGACTGGTGCTCGGAGGTAAGCCCGTCGACGACTACGCACCCGACTTCTGGCTGGTCCTTGGCGATGCGGGCGACGATCCGGTCGGCTACGTGACCTCGCCCTGGTACTCCCCCGAGCTCGGGACCAACATCGCCATGGCCTACGTGCCGAACGCCCTGTCCGAGCTCGGCACGGCTCTGCGGGTCCAACTGCCCGACCTGTACGCAGACCGTCCGGGTGAGCCGGTCGAGGCTCAGGTGGTCGACATGCCGTTCCGGGTATCGGTGAACCCGAACACCCGTGAGCGGCTCCGGCACCGGGGCCTGGACGCCGCCGTGTGATCCGTCGGTTGCCCCGGCTATCTCACACCGCACCCAGCCTGGACCGCACTCGACGATAAGATCAACTCTGTGCTGCGCGCGCCGCTCGACCAGCCCCGACCCCACCGCCGAGCGGGCCGCGCTGACCGACCTACCTCACTGGCCATCGCCTGATGGACGGCACGATGCCGGACCCACCGACAGGAGCACCCCCCGATGACCCTGACCTGGCTCGAGGCCGCCGTGATCGGCGCTCTGCAAGGAGTAACGGAACTCTTCCCCGTGTCGAGCCTCGGACACAGCGTCCTGCTGCCTGCCGTGATCGGCGGGAGCTGGGCCCGCGACCTGGACGTGAGCTCACCCGAGTCGCCCTACCTCGCGTTCGTCGTCGGCCTGCACGTCGCCACCGCAATCGCGCTGGTGATCTACTTCCGGCGGGACTGGGTCCGGATCGTTCGCGGACTGGTGACCAGCGTGGTCCGCCGCGAGGTCCGCGACGTCGACCAACGCCTGGCATGGCTGCTGATATTGGGCACCATCCCGGTCGGTCTTGTCGGCCTGCTGCTGGAGCACACCTTCCGCACCGTACTGGCCCAGCCCGTGCCGACCGCGATCTTCCTCATGATCAATGGCCTGGTGCTGCTGGGCGGCGAGCAACTGCGCCGGCGCGCCGCCCATCCGCACGACCCCGCGATCAGCGGGACCGAGATGGACGACGGGGACGGGGTGGGGTACGTGGACGAGCGCGTCTCCGGCCCGGCGTCCGACGACCGGCTGGCAGCCCAGCCGGTCGGGCGAGGCGTCCTCGTCGCGGCCGCGCAGGTCGCCGCGCTGGCTCCCGGGATCAGCCGGTCGGGTGTCACCATGGTCGCCGGGCTCCTCGCCGGGCTGAGCCACGTGGACGCCGCCCGGTTCTCGTTCCTGCTGGCCACTCCGGTGATCGGCGCCGCCGGAATCCTCAAGCTGGGCGACCTGACCGGGCCGCTCGGCAACGGCATCCACGGCCAGATCCTGCTCGGCAGCGTCCTGTCCGGGGTCGGGGCGTACCTGTCGGTCCGCTTCCTGACCCGCTACTTCACCACCCGGTCGCTGCAGCCGTTCGGCTGGTACTGCATCTGCGCAGGTGCCCTCGCCCTCGCCTGGATCACGCTGCGCTGAGCACGATCCACGCACACCACGGTCGCCGGCAGATCTCGGCGGACCAGATATCCTCGGCGGGCCAGGCGCAACCGTAGGATTTCGCGATGGCCGAGTTGGCGCTGGACAGGATCTTCGACCACACCGACGCGTTGCTCGCGCGGACGGTGAACCCGCTGCACCGCAAGATCCTCATCAACTGGCGTAGGCATGCGTGCCTGGAGATCATGGGCCGGTACGAGGAGCTGGTCGCACCCGACATGACGGTGCCGCACCCGATCTACCGGTTGCACAACGAGACCGGGACGACCGTCCTCGACGGCATGGATGCCGTCGTCGGCTTCTACCGGCGGATGACCGAATCCGGCGCGACGGTCATGGGCATGACGGACGACAGGATCGCGGTGAACGACTGGGGCTTCGCCATCGAGTCGACCTTCCTCCATTTCTACCCGGGCAAGGTGCTGGCCGCCGGTGGTGTCGACATCGACGACGAGGACGCCACCTACCTGGCCACGTACCCGCAGGTCATGGTGTGGTCCTACACCCCGCACGGCCTGATGATCGGCGAGAACATCTACAACGGCCGCCGGACGATCACCAAGCCGGCCCCTGAGGACGTGATCACTCCGGCTGAAGCCGTTCAGATCCTGGCCCCCGTCCTCGCCGCGACCCCGGCGCGCTGACCCACAGCGTCGCACCGGCCGCCGAGGCCACAGCGTCACCCAGCCAGGCCTATGTCGGCGGTCGATGCCCAGGATGGGCCTGGACCCGCTCCGGGACAGCTCGCACATCGCGTGCGGACAGCGCCGCTGACCTATGTCGATGGTCACGCGAGCGGATGTCGAATCCACTCGGTGCCGTGTCGGCGATGGTCATGCGCACGTCATCCGCCTGACCATCGCTGGTGGGACGGCGCCCGGTGGACGGATCGGACCGCTCCGCAGTTCTGATCGTGAGCAGTGCGGTGACGCCCGCCCCGGCGAGGGCGAGAGCGGTGACGTCGAGCAGGTACGCGGCCAGCCAAACATGCTTGGCGACCTCGAAGTAGCCGTCCCCCAGCACCGCTACAGCGGCGACACCGACCGCTGACAGGGCTGCGACCCCGGCGACCCGGGCGAACGCAGACCACAACCGCCCCCGGCGAACCGAACCGATCAGCCCGGCCAGGACGCCGATGGTGGCCACCAGGGTCGGCCACCACGGGGCGGGCATCGAATCCAGCCAGCCGCGCAGCATGCCCGCGGAGGCACCCTGCTCCCCAGCCGGTGCGACACCCTGCGGGGCCACGGTCTGCGGTGTCCACGGCACCGACGGGAGGTAGCTGAGGGCGCGGCCTTCGGTTGCCTGCAAGCCCACACCGACCGCGCCGAGTAGCGCCTCCGGATGGGCGGCGAGGGTGCGCCACGCCGCCTTCTGCGCGGCCGCGGGGTTGGCGGCGATCAGGTCGGCACCAGGCACACCGTCGGGGCCGTTCGGGTAGTAAGCCTCTCCCGCGTACCCGTTCGCGGCATCGGGGAGACCGAGCGCATCAGCGCTGCCGGGGACCTCGGTGAGCACGGTGGTGAAGGTCAGGTTGTAGGCATTGACGCTCGGGTAGTTCCGTGTCTGCCACGCCAAGGACGCCGGGAGGGACGCGGCCGCGGTCAGCAGAGCCACGGTGGCGACGAGTGGCCCGGCAACACGGTCATGCCAGCGGGGTTCGGGGCGTCGCACCGACACCGCCGTCACTACGCAAACCAGGGCGGCGATCCCTAGGAGGGGTGCGTAGGCGGTCTTCGCGGTGGCGGCCAGCAGCCCGCCGCCAACCACCAGGAGCAGCGCGGTGAGCCGTTCGAGGCGATGCACCCGGCTGGTGACGGCGATGCACCCCACACCGCAGGCGAGGGTGAGCGCACCGAGCAGCCCAGCCGGCTCGGAGAACGTAGACAGGAACAGGCGGGAGAAGTCGTAGTTGGCCAACGGGGCGAGCACCGGGGCCAGGACCAGCGCCCGGTGCAACCCGCCCGCGGTGGCGGCCCAGGCCGATACGGCGGTGACCGCGGCGGCAAGGAGTGCGTAGAGCAGGCCGAGGCTGGTCAGTGACCAGCCGTCCGGCTGACCGTGGGCAGCGGCCCGCAGGATCGGTAGCGCCGTCGACGGGATCGGGTCCGGGCAGGCCGCACCCCGGTTGAACTCAAAGACGACACCGCCTGTCCAGTTCGACTGCCCGGCCGGGGTAGCCGGCACCAGGCCTGCAGGGAGTGGTCATCTGCGGACGCTGCCGCGGACCGGGGAGCGGACAGCCGGGAGGCCGTGGGATGAACGACGGCATGAACTGGCCGGCGGGCGCCGCCGTAGTAGCCGCGAGTACCTCGACCGCAGTGATACCCGGTAGTCCCCGGCAGAGAAGTCGGGAGAACTGAAAATCCGCTCGCCAGATCATCGTCAGCAGGCTGTTCGCCAACCGCAGCCCGATGGACCGCGGTCGA
>JBKJPD010000402.1:0-3974 GCA_046595345.1 Pseudonocardia sp. | reverse complement strand
GGACGGGGACGGGGACGGGGACGGCCGTGGAACGCGCAGGATCCGGACGACCCATCTCAGTCCTGCCGTGCCGACCGCGGGTCGACGTTGCGGGCGCCCAGGATGATGGCACCGGAGGCGAAGATGGGAACGACACCGAACCAGAAGGTTGCCGCCGTCCAGCTCATACCGCTGCTGAGACCGAAGGTGATCAGCAGACTCGCACATGTCCCACGAGACGGTCCTGCGGTCGCTCCTCGTCCTGATCGCGGTGGAACTGGTCAGCACGGTGCTGCTCGTTGCCGCCGCGTCGGCCACCATGGCGACGGCTGTGGCCGTCCTCGTCGTCGTCACCATGGCGTGCTGCTGCCTGGTGCGGGTCCGACGCCACGAACCGTCACCAGCGCCGGGGCCGCTCGGTGACGGCTCGCACCGAGCGTTCTCGATAGCTTGCACGGCGACGTCAAGCAGGACCATGTCTCGCCCGAGACTCGATGTGGCGGACGAACTCCGCCGCCCACGATCCAGCGCACACTGGTGGTCGGGCTGCTCTCCGGCGGCAGCGCAGCACCACGGGAGGCGGTCATGTCGTCAGTCGAGCACAGCTCCGGAGAGGCCGCAGCATCGGCGATCGTGGTCACCGAGGTCCTCGACCACCTCACCCGCACCGTCCACGACATGCACCGCGCGATCGCCCGGCGCGGCGTCGCCCGGCTGCTGCCGCCACCCGTGCGCGCCGTGCAGGAGGCGGCCACCACAGTCGTCTACGGTCTGGTCCGGACGGGGATCACGATCGCGGGTGGGGTGGCCGCGGTCGCGTTGGACTCCGCTGAACGCACCCGGACCGCCACCCCGTGGAGCGGGACACCACGGGGCCGCCGCCTCGCCGGGATGCTCGACGGCGCGTTCGGCGACCACCTCGTCGACCGCCACCCCTCGATCTCCGGCCCGATGCGCATCCGCGTCGCCGGGACCGACGTCGAACCCGACGCGACGACGCTGGCCCGGCACTATCCCGAGGCCGCCGCCTCCGTCGTGGTGTTCCTGCACGGCGTGATCGAGACCGAGGAGTCGTGGAGCGGTTCGATCGCGGCCGACGGCGATTTCGCGACCCGGCTCACGAACGATCTCGGGTGCACCTGTGTGCAGGTCCGCTACGCCAGCGGCCGGCACATCTCGGAGAACGGCACCGACCTCGCCGAGCTGCTCGAGAAGCTGGTCACGGCGTGGCCGCAGCCGGTGCAGCAGCTCGCGCTGATCGGGCACTCGATGGGCGGTCTCGTCGCGCGCAGCGCGCTGCACCAGGGCTCCGAGCGGGGCCACACGTGGCCGGACCGCACCCGGCACCTCGTCTGCCTGGGCAGCCCGCTCACCGGGGCCCCCTTGGAGCGCGGAGCGAACACCCTCACCTGGCTGCTGCGCCAGTTCGACTCCTCGGCGCCGATCGCGGAGCTGCTCGCGGCCCGCAGCGCCGGCATCAAGGACCTGCGCCACGGCAGCATCCACGAGCAGGACTGGCGCAACACCGACCCGGACGCGTTGCTCCGCACCGCCGCGCCGAGCCCCTACCGGCCACCGGCCGCGGTCCAGCACAGCAACCTCGCCGCGACACTGCGCCACGACCCCGGCGCGATCGGACACTGGATCGGCGATCTCCTGGTGCCGACAGCCAGCGCCCTCGCACCCGCCCCACCGGCCCGCACCCACCGACTCGGCGGGCTGGGGCATCTCGATCTGCTGACCGACGACGCCGTCTACGCCCGTCTTCGGAGTTGGCTGGGCACCTGACCGGGTCTCGACGATCTCGGCGCTCGACACGGGGTCGCGGTGGCACAGCATGGATGTGAGGACCGTGCCCTCCCCCGTGGCGTGTACCGGTGACCACTCAGAAGCGAACGGTGAGCGGATCGTTACCCGCCCACTGGTAGATCGCCTCGTGAAACACCCGGCAAGCCTGGTCGGCGGCGTACTCCGTCGGCAACCGGCCCGCGATCGAGGCCGGGGACCAGCCATCGCGCAGCTGGGAGCACACCACCGTGCGCAGCCGCGGCGAGCGCTCGACCGCGAACAGCTCGGGCCGCTCCCGACACGCCGTCGCCACCCCGTCCGCGGCCGCCGCCCGGTAGGCCCCGCGGCCACCGTGACGGCCCACCTCACGCGAGATGATCGACGAGTCCCGGCCGAGCCGCAGACCGATCTCCTTGTGCCGCAGGCCCTCGGCCAGGCCGCGGGAGATTTCTTCCCGATCAGCCAACACCAACATCATCCGCACGACGGGCATCCTGTCCCGCCGACATCACAAGATCAAATGTTTCGACTGGCTGAGCCCAAGGGCGCACGGCGTCGAACGGCCGTCGCGACCACAGATGAAAGATCAGGCAGGTGTTCGATCAGCGGTCGACGGCGTCACGATGCGATTCGTGTTCCCGCCGGACGGCCGCGAGCCGTAGACGGCGCCGTTGCGCGGCCGGGGGCGCAATCATGTCGTCGTCCCAGTCGAAACCCGAGTCGTGGTCGACCACGCAGTCGCTGACTCCGTCGAGCGCCTCGACCTTCCGCACCGACTCGGTGCGCATGAACGAGATCATCTCGCAGAATGGAGAGGTCAGACGGAGGGTGATCGCCACATGTCCCGACTCCGAGACGACGACGGACTTCACGACCCCCATCTCGGCGAGGCCCATCGGCACCGACGATGCGACGCTGCACGGGTCGTGGATCTCGTCGAGGACGCGTTAGGTCTCGCGGACCAGGTCCGGCCGGCTCGACACGCACTCGTCACGCCACACAGCCGCCTCGCCCGTGGCCACTGTGACCGTTTCGCCGGCAGTCACGACGTCGCCATCTCGGCGGCCGCACGGCCCTTCTGGATTGCATCCCACTTCGACAACGTGCTCCACGGCGTCGGAAGAGGCTCCTGGGCGCGCGCCCGGCTGAACTCGTCATCGGCGATCGCGGCCTTCGACGCCGCGATGTCGATGCCGTGGATGCGGGCGTAGTTGTTCGCCAGGATGTTGCGCTTGTGGTCGTCGGTGATCTGGGTGAGCGGGGCGAACAGGCCAGCATCCTCCAGCAGGTCCTCAGGGATCTCGTATCCGCAGAACGCGTCGAGGGTCGCCCGCGGATGGGCGATCATCGCGCCGGTTCCCCAGAGGAGCCGGTCGAGCATGGGCATCCCGCCGACACTGAGCCACTGCACCAGCATCTTGGAGAAGGTCCGGGGCCGGCGCTCCAGGATGATGTTCGATAGCTCCAAGTTGATGTAGATGTTGGAGAATCGTGCCAACAGCCAGGCCGTCTCCTCGGCGAACGCAATGCCGCCGTGCACGATCTCGAAGGTCAGATCGGGGAACGCACCAGCAGCGCTCTCGAGATCGCCCGGGTTGAAGGCGTCCTCGGCGAGGATCGGGCCGAGCGGCACGGCCTTGTGCACCGCGACGACCTTGATGCCGTGCTCCCTGGCGCGCTCGTAGAACGGGTAGATGACCTTCGGGTCGTTCATCTTCCACGACGTGACGGTCGTGCCGTTCCAACTGGTCGGGTAGAGCTTCAGCCCGGTCGGATGGTTCAGCATCTCCACCTGACGGTCGAGGTCCTCGAGGCTGTCACGCAACGGGTCGATGCCGGCATAGGCGCGGAAGCGGTTCGGATACCGCGTCACGGCCTCGGCGGCCTTCTCCAGCGAGACCATGCCGTCCGTGTAGCAGTACAGCGGCAGGTTGTGAACGACGGCGATGTCGGTGGCCGTCTCGAGGAACAGCAGCTTGGCGAGGTCCTCGATGCTCCAGTCGCTGATGTACACATCCCGCGGGACGTCGTACTTCGGGTCGGGTGAACCCACCCCGCCGATGAGGTAGGCCAACTCTGTGATCGTGCTCGCCGACACGACGTCGGAGTAGTTGTCCGGGCTGAGGTTGTAGGCGTGCGCCACGCCCTCAATGACGAACTCGTTCTCTGGATGGATGATCTCGGTGAGCTCCAGCCTGCCTTCATTG
>JBKJPD010000374.1:0-3415 GCA_046595345.1 Pseudonocardia sp. | reverse complement strand
ATCGAGCCCGACTCGAACCAGCAGTCGAGCACCTCCGGCACCCGGCGCATGGTGGAGCGGCCGGTGGGGTCATCGGGGTTGGGCCGGGTCAGGTCGTCGACGAAGGGCCGGTGCAGATCGGTGGGCCGGACGCCGAAGTCACGCTCGATCTCGTCGAGCGAGCCGTAGACATCGGTGCGCGGGTGACGCGGATCGTCGGAGACCCAGACCGGGATCGGCGAGCCCCAGTACCTGCTGCGCGAGATCGACCAGTCGCGCGCGCCCGCCAGCCACTTCCCGAACTGGCCGTCCTTGACGTGCTCGGGCACCCAGGTGATCTCCTGATTGAGCTCCAACATCCGATCGCGTAACGCCGTGACCTGCACGAACCACGAGTCGACCGCCCGCTGGATGAGCGGGTTGGCGCAGCGCCAACAGTGCGGGTACGGGTGGTCGTAGGTCTCGTGGCGCAGCAGCACACCCTGCACGAAGGGGGCGCCGTCCCGCAGGTCACGGATGATGTGCGGGTTCGCGTCGAACACCTGCATCCCGGTGTAGGGCGCCACCCGGGCGTCGAACTCACCCTTCGCGTCGACCGGCACGACCGTCTCGATCCCGGCGGCGTCGGTGACGACCTTGTCCTCCTCACCGAACGCGGGCGCGATGTGCACAAGGCCCGTGCCGTCCTCGACGGTGACGTAGTCAGCGGCCAGCACGACATGCGAGTTCGCCCAACCCGCGAAGAAGTCGAACGGCGGGGTGTAGGACAGTCCCAGCAACTCGGAGCCTCGCAGGGTGCGGAGCACGGCAGGCTCCTCCCCCAACTCCCGCGCGTAGGCGCCGAGCCGCGCGGCCGCGAGCACGTATCGCTCCGGGCCCGGGCGAACGGCACTCTCGTCGGACAGGTTGCGACGAATGCGGTGTTCGTCGCCGGAGGTGGGCTCGACAAGCACGTAGTCCACGTCGGGGTTCACCGCCACCGCCAGGTTCGACGGCAGCGTCCACGGGGTGGTCGTCCAGATCAGGGCCAGTGCACCGTCGAGCACCGGGTCCGGCGACTTCAGTCGCAGGCCGACCGTCACAGCGGGGTCCTGGCGGTCCAGGTAGACGTCGTCCATCTTGGTCTCGGTGGCCGACAGTGGCGTCTCGCAGCGCCAGCAATACCAGAGGACCCGGAATCCGGAGTAGACCAGACCCTTGTCCCATAGGGTCTTGAATGCCCACATGACCGATTCCATGTAGTCCAGGTCGAGAGTCTTGTAGTCGTGGTCGAAGTCGACCCAGCGGGCCTGGCGGGTGACGTAGGCGCGCCATTCATCGGTGTAGCGCAGCACGGAGGTTCGGCAGGCGTCGTTGAAGGCTGCGACGCCCATCTCCTCGATCTCGGACTTGTGCTTGATCCCGAGCTGGTGTTCGGCCTCGACCTCGGCGGGCAGACCGTGGGTGTCCCAACCGAAGCGGCGCTCGACGCGGCGGCCGCGCATCGTCTGGTAGCGCGGGACGACATCCTTGACGTAGCCGGTGAGTAGGTGCCCATAGTGCGGCAGGCCGTTGGCAAAGGGCGGGCCGTCGTAGAAGACGAACTCGCCTGCGCCGTTCGCGCCTGCATCGCGGGCCTCGACGGACGCGACGAAGGTGCCGTCGGCGTCCCAGAAGTCGAGCACCTTACGCTCGAGCTCCGGAAACGACGGGTCAGCGGGAACTGCCGGGTAGCGCTGGATCATGGCGGGTGGTGCTCCTCGTGCGGCTCGGTGCTGCCCTGCTTGTCACGGGGCTGCCTGCACGGGGACGACGCCTTGCGGCGCCGCGGTACCACCCCGCTTGCCATCCACGCAGGGACGGCCGCTCATCGGACGGCTGTGACGGGCCGATCCCGTCCGGTTCTACTCCGCGCGACGTTCGAAGTCCGACGTCGCGCGTTTCTTCCGGAGGCTCCCCGGCGATAACCGGATCGGTGCCTGTAGAACCAGGGTAGCGCCGAAGCGCCACCCGGTGCTGCGGGGCCTACCAGGCTGCCGCGTGGCGTCCGGCGAGCGCGCGGCCGGGACTGCACCAGCCGCACGGGGTGAACCCGAGCTCAACGGCCTCGCGGGCCGGCAATGGGATCGGCTGGGCGGTGACGAGCACGCGGCAGCCGGCCAGGTGATAGCGCGGCTGCTCGTCGATCACCGACACCTCGTCGTCCAGCCCGGAGACAAGCGCGGCGACCGCGAGATCGTGGGACTCCTCCGGTGCTTCACCGTTCGCATGAGCCAGACCTGCCGGCGCGTCGACGACCGGAGGTCTACCTCCTCCGGCGACGATGTCGGCACCGCCACGAACGGGGCCGTCCAGCGGCGCGACACCCTGATCCGTGAAGAGGGAGATGGCGCTCCCGCCGGCGTCGGCCGGCCCGGACCCGATGATGCGCGGCGGGTCCGTTTCGACGGCTGCCGCGGCGGCCGACCACTTGGCTATGTTCACCATCACCGTGGCCTCGGAATCGCGGCCGATCTCGGTGGGCACCCTGGCGGAGGCGGCACCATCGGGGTCGGCCGGGGCCTCGGGGGGACCAGAGCCGGTCTGAGCAACCTGATTGTCGAAGCCGGAAAAGACTACGCTCGGTGACGAAAAGGCACTCGATGGCGTTATATCCGACTCAGCGCCGGGCGGTCGAGCCAAGGAGCCGGACGGTTGTACTGCGGACATGACGACCGTCTGCTGGCCGTCCGCAGCCGCATCGAACCGCGGTCTCGCCGGGATCGATGGGTCCGGCCACGGTGTCGATCCCGGTCCCGGAACGGGCGAATCGGACATGGGGACGACGGCGAAGATCTCCGTGACCGGGTCGAACTCGGACATGGAGCTAGGCGCCCGGGTCGGCTCGAGTTCGGGCTCGGCACCCGCCGAGGCCGCCGAGCGGCGCTGCCGCCAATCGGCCAGCAGCACCGCAGCAGCAGCAACGCTCAGACCGACGGAGACCCAGGCCCACAGCACACTGCTCGAGAGCAGCGCCACCACGAACAGAGCGAAGGCGAACATAACGAGTATCAGGACGAGCAGCAGCACGATTCACTCCGTGTTGCGGCGGTGCGGCAGCGTGCGCCGCACCGCCTGCGTGTACGTCGCAGGACTCAGCTTCCCGCGTCGGCGCGCTGGCCGTAACCGGTGGCGGCGTAACCACCGTTCGAGTTCGGCCGACCGTCGGACGGTGCTGCGGACCCACGCTCCCCGAGGTCCCTGAGCTGGGACTCCAGGTAGGTCTTGAGCCGCGTGCGGTACTCACGCTCGAACGTGCGGAGCTCGTCGATCTTCTTCTCGAGCACTGTCTTGTCGCGCGTGATGGTGCCGATGATCTCGTTCTGCCTGCGCTCGGCCTCGCCCACCAGTGTGGCGGCCTTGTCGCGGGACTGACGTTCGAGTGTCTCGGCCCGAGTGCGGGCGTCGTTCAGCATCG
>JBKJPD010000246.1:0-3142 GCA_046595345.1 Pseudonocardia sp. | reverse complement strand
GATCTTCCACGCGCTCTCGACCGAGGAGCTGACGCACATCGTCGACATCCAGCTCGACGTGCTGCGCCGCAGGCTGGCGAAGCGGCGGCTGACGTTGCAGGTCTCCGACGCCGCGCGCGAGTGGCTCGCGATGAACGGCTTCGACCCCGTCTACGGGGCGCGACCGCTGCGCCGCCTCGTGCAGTCCGCGATCGGCGACCAGCTCGCGAAGGAGCTGCTGGCCGGGGACGTCCGTGAGGGCGACATGGTCTACGTCGACCTCGACCCCGGGGCAGGCGGCGGTACGGGCGGCCTGATCGTGGGCCCGACTCGGATGGCGATCTCGGGTTGATCGATTGGTGACCGTGGCGTTGCCGGGTGTATAGGCCTCGCGGGTCTACGCTCACCGACCGTGGGCCTCTCGTCGACGGTGTGGTTCGTCATTGCGGTGATCGCGCTGCTTCTGGGCGCCGTGCTGCTGTTCGCCGACAGCTCCCGTGGGCGGGGTGGTGGTGGGGTGAAGGATCGGCGCCGGTGGGCGGCGATGCGGGGCTGGGAGTACCTCGACACCGATCCGGTACTCCCGAGCCGGTGGCGCTACGGGACGATCAACCAGGGCGGCCCCGGCGTCGCCCGCAACCTGATCAGCGGCGACGTCCCCACCCCGAACGGTCCGCGCCAGGCCTACGTGTTCGACCACGGGCAGGCCGGTGGGCTGAACTCCGTGCTGGTGGCCGTGCAGTTGCAGACCCAGCTCCCGGCGGCCCTCGAACTGCGACTGCCGTCTGCGCCGCTGCCCGATGACGCCGGGCTCGACCTGCTGGAGCCGGTCGGAGCCCGCTACGCGTTCGTGTCCGACGCCGAGGCTGTCCGGCCGCTGCTCACCGAACGGTTGGCGACGGCCAGCGACGCGGTCGGTGACGACATCGAGCTGTTGTGGGCCGAGGAGTCCTGGGTGCTCGCCACGGCCCCGCTCGACTCGACGCCGGAACGGCTGCAGGACCTGCTCGCCGACCTCGCCGAGGTGGCCGTCGCGCTGGAGCAGGGACTGAAGACCCGTCCTCTCCCGGAGAATTGAGCCACCCCCACCTGCCGAGCGGGCCGGTGGGAGATCGTTAGGGTCGAGCAGTGTCCACTGCCCTGATCACCGGAGCCACCGCGGGAATCGGTGCCGCCTTCGTCGCACGACTGGCCGGTGACGGCCGCGATCTCGTGCTCGTGGCCCGCGACCGGGCCCGGCTCGACGCCACCGCGGCTGCGGCGCGCACGAAGGGTGTCGCCGTCGAGGTGTTCCCCGCCGACCTGTCCGTCGCGGCCGATCGGGCGCGGGTGGCCTCCCGGCTCTCGGATCCCGACGTCGTCCCGGTGGACCTGCTGATCAACAACGCCGGTTTCGCGATGCACGACGGGTTCCTCGAGTGTGGGCCCGACGCCCTGCAACGCCAGCTCGACGTCAACGTCACGGCGGTCCTGCAGCTGACCCGGGCCGCATTGCCGGGGATGGTCGGCCGGGGCGGGGGTGCGGTGGTCAACGTTTCGAGCGTAGCGGGGTTCCTCGCCGGGCGGGGTTCCACCTACGGTGCGGACAAGGCGTGGGTCACCTCGTTCACCGAGGGGATCGCGTCCACGCTGACCGGTACGGGGGTGCGGGCGATGGTGCTGTGCCCCGGCTTCGTCCGCACGGAGTTCCACGAGCGCGCCGGCATTGACGCCGGCGCACGCCGCGGCCCGCTGTGGCTCGACGCTGCACGCGTCGTCGAGGACTGTCTCGCCGATCTGTCGAAGGGAAAGGTGGTATCGGTGCCGAGCACCCAGTACAAGGCGATCGTCGCGGTCGTGGATCTGCTGCCGCGCCCGCTGGTCCGTCGGCTGATGGCTCTCGCGGATCGGGACCGGACGTGAGCGGGCTCGCGAGCCTGCCGTCAGACACAGCAGCGCCGCGAACGCGGCCGGCGAACGGCAGCGAGGAGCTCGCGTGAGCTCCGCCGACGGGGAGCGTGAGCAGCTCGTAGCGCTGGTCCGGGAGCTGGGCGTGGTGCACGGGCGCGTCACGCTGTCGTCGGGCGCCGCAGCCGACTACTACATCGACCTGCGCCGGGTCACCCTCGAACACCGGGCTGCTCCGCTGGTCGGGCGCCTGCTGCGGGTACTCACGGCGGACTGGGACTACACAGCCGTCGGGGGGCTGACGCTCGGGGCCGACCCGGTGGCCGCCGCGATCCTGCACGCCGCTGCCGCCGAGGGGGCGCCGGTCGACGCGTTCGTCGTCCGCAAGGCGGCGAAGCAGCACGGGATGCAACGGCTGATCGAGGGTCCTGACGTCGCGGGTCGCCGCGTGCTCGTCGTGGAGGACACGACGACGACCGGGGCGTCACCGCTCGCCGCGGTGCGGGCCGTCCGGGAGGCGGGGGCGACCGTCGTCGGGGTGGCCACGATCGTCGACCGCGACACCGGCGCCCGGGAGATCATCGAGGCCGAGGGAGTGCCCTACCGCGCCCTGCTCGGGCTGGCCGACCTCGGTCTGGGCTGAGGCCGGCCGGCCACGAGCGGCGACTCGCCGCACGGTCACCCCACCTTGATCCGGACCGCGTCGAACGCCGAGGTCTGTTTCGCGCGCTGCGTCATCGGCAGGTGCGAGCCGTCGCCCGCCCACAACCGCGCACTGCGCCGTTCCCGCCGTCGCGAGGCCGGTGACCGTGATCTTCACGCTGTCCGGCGCCGCGCCACCCAGGTTGTCCTGCGTGGCGAGCAAGAAGGCGGGTACCGGCACCGCGTCCGGGGCGGTGTCGGTGCTCTCCAGCATCCGGCGGGCGGTGTGGAAGTGCCCGCGCTGCAGGCCGTCGGGTCGAGGAACGAGCTTTCCAGGTAGTAGCCACCCGCGGCCGCCCCCAGGAACCGGTCCCGCACCAGGTTGCGGGTGCTCACCGAGATCGTGAACGTCTCGGCGACCTTGACGGCCCGCGGGGCCTTGGTGATCAGCAACGACGGGCTCTGGTCCGCCGCGGCGGCCTCCCCGAACGCGGGTGCTGACGCAGCGCGGGGCGGGCTGGAAGCCGTCGTGGGGCTCCAGCGTGCTGTCGGCGCAGTCGTTGCCGGGGATCTCGAGCCCGGTGTTCGCGGGCGGGGTGTTCGCCGGCGGGGTGGTCACGGGTGGGGCGGGGTG
>JBKJPD010000180.1:0-3293 GCA_046595345.1 Pseudonocardia sp. | reverse complement strand
CAGGCGGTGGTGCCCGACGTCGCGGGCACGTGGAAGGTCCTCACCGACGCGGTGAACCTGATGGCCACCAACCTCACCGACCAGGTGCGCGGCATCGCCCAGGTGGCTACCGCCGTGGCCACCGGCGACCTGTCGCAGAAGATCACGGTTGACGCGCGCGGGGAGATCCTGGAGCTCAAGTCGACGGTGAACACGATGGTCGACCAGTTGCAGAGCTTCGCCGACGAGGTGACGCGGGTGGCCCGGGAGGTCGGCATCGAGGGCAAGCTGGGCGGGCAGGCGGCGGTGCCGAACGTCTCCGGTACCTGGCGCGACCTCACCGAGAACGTCAACCAGCTCGCGTCGAACCTGACGGGTCAGGTGCGCAACATCGCCCAGGTCACCACGGCGGTCGCGCAGGGTGATCTGTCCCAGAAGATCACCGTGGACGCGCGGGGGGAGATCCTGCAGCTCAAGTCGACGGTGAACACGATGGTGGATCAGCTCTCGTCGTTCGCGGCCGAGGTGACGCGGGTGGCCCGCGAGGTGGGTACCGAGGGCATGCTCGGCGGCCAGGCCCAGGTCCGGGGGGTCTCGGGTACGTGGCGTGACCTGTCCGAGAACGTCAACCAGCTCGCCTCCACCCTCACCACGCAGCTGCGCGCCATCTCCGCTGTGTCCACCTCGGTCGCCAGCGGCGACCTGACCCAACAGATCCGGGTGGCCGCGTTCGGCGAGGTCGCTGAGCTCAAGGACAACATCAACCAGATGATCGTGGCGCTGCGGGAGACCACTGCGGAGAACGCCGAGCAGGGCTGGTTGGACTCCAACCTGGCGCGCATCGGTGGCCTGCTGCAAGGCCAGCGCGACCTCGGCGAGGTCTGCCAGATGATCATGGATGAGGTGACGCCGTTGGTGAACGCGCAGGTGGGCGCGTTCTTCCTGGCCACCGAAAGCGTCATCGAAAGCGTCACCGATCAGCCGGGCACGTGGTGGGTGATGCGCGGCGGCTACGCCACGAGCCTCGGCGACCCCCCGCAGTCCTTCGCCTCCGGCGACGGTCTCGTCGGGCAGGCCGCCGCGACCCGGCGGGTGGTGCTGGTCGACAACGTGCCGGTTGACTACTGCTCCGGCGGATACCTTCCGATCCGCTCCGGGGTGGGTGGGGCCATGCCGCGGTCGGTGGTGGTGCTGCCCGTCCAGTTCGAGGGCGAGTGCCTCGGCGTCATCGAGCTCGGGTCGGTGGGAGCGTTCTCCCCGCTGCACCTGACGTTCCTCGAACGGCTCGTGGCCACCACCGGCGTCGCGATCATCACGATCCAGGCCAACCGGCGCACCGAGGAGCTGCTCGCACAGTCGCAGGGGCTCGCGACGGAGTTGCAGGACCAGTCCGCGGAGCTGCAGCGGGCCAACGCCGAGCTGGAGGAGAAGGCCGACGAGCTCTCCGAACAGAACCGCAACGTCGAGATCAAGAACATGGAGATCGACGCGGCCCGGCGTGGCGTCGAGGAGAAGGCCCAGCAGCTCGCGCTCGCCAGCCAGTACAAGTCGGAGTTCCTCGCCAACATGAGCCACGAGCTGCGTACACCGCTCAACTCGTTGCTGCTGCTCTCGCGCCTGCTCGCCGACAACCCGGACGCGAACCTGACGCCCAAGCAGATCGAGTTCGCCAGCACCATCTACGGCGCGGGTTCGGACCTGCTGCGGCTCATCGACGACATCCTCGACCTGTCGAAGATCGAGGCAGGCCGGGTCGACGTCGTCGCCGCCCCGGTAGACCTCGTCGAGGTGCGCGTCGACGTCGAGTCGGCCTTCGGCCCGCAGGCCGAGGAGAAGGGCCTCGAGCTGCACGTCGTTGCGGCACCGGACCTGCCCGCGACGATCACCAGCGACTCGCAGCGGCTGGGCCAGATCCTGCGCAACCTGATCGCCAACGCCGTCAAATTCACCGATTCGGGCAGCGTCACCCTCCGGATCGCGCCGGCGCCCGCCGGTACCGTGCACGGTGTGCCCGCTCTCGACGAGGCACGGTCGGTGGTCGCCTTCGCCGTGCACGACACCGGCATCGGCATCCCCGGCGCCAAGCTCGGGATGATCTTCGAGGCGTTCCAGCAGGCGGACGGTACGACGAGCCGCAAGTACGGGGGCACCGGGCTCGGGCTGTCGATCTCCACGGAGCTGGCCCGCATGCTGGGCGGCAAGATCGTGGTGTCCTCCGAGGTCGGCACCGGGTCGGTGTTCACGCTGCTGTTGCCCGAGGAGATGCCGGCCGCCACGGCCGTCGCGGCCCGGATGGCACCGCGGCGCGTCGCGGAGATCGGGTCGGCCCGGAACCGGCCACGCGGCAAGCCCCCGATTCTGCGTGCCGGGCCGGGCGGGCCCGCGGGGGTGCGCCCCGCGCCCAACCTGGCGGGTGCGACCGTTCTCATCGTGGACGACGACGTGCGCAATGTGTTCGCGCTGACCAGCGCGCTGGAACTGCACGGACTGACGGTGCTCTACGCTGACAACGGCACCGAGGGCATCCGCCTGCTCACCCAGCATCCGGAGGTCGATGTGGTGCTGATGGACGCCATGATGCCCGACCTCGATGGCAACGAGACGACGCAGCGGATCCGTGCGCTGCCCCAGGGAGGCGACCTGCCGGTGGTGTTCCTGACGGCGAAGGCGATGCCCGGCGATCGCGAGTCCAGCCTCGCGGCGGGGGCCACCGAGTACGTGACCAAGCCCGTCGACCTCGACCATCTGTTGGCGCTGATGGGGTCGTGGATCATGCCCAGAACTGCGGCGACGCCCAGAACTGCGGCGATGCCCGGAGCCGCGGCGACGCCCGGTGCGGGTGGTCGTTGATGGCCGCTCGGACCGCGCGGGTCCTCGCGGTGGACGACCGGCGGGACAACCTGCTGGCGCTGGCGGCGATCCTCGAGGGGCTGCCCATCGAGATCGTGGCGGTCACCAGCGGGGAGGACGCCCTCAAGCGGCTGCTCGCGGAGGACTATGCGGTGATCCTGCTCGACGCGCACATGCCCGGCATGGACGGCTTCGAGACCGCCGGGCACGTCAAGCAGCGCGAGCGCACGCGCCACATCCCGATCCTGTTCCTCACCGCGGTCGACTACGA
Organism: Pseudonocardia sp.; assembly: GCA_046595345.1. GTDB lineage: Bacteria > Actinomycetota > Actinomycetes > Mycobacteriales > Pseudonocardiaceae > Pseudonocardia. The sequence continues at coordinate 193 of JBKJPD010000180.1, read as the reverse complement.
CCCCCACCTGGCCTTCCGCGGTTACCAGGCAGGTGCGGTGGACTACATCACCAAGCCGTTCGATCCGTGGGTCCTGCGCTCCAAGGTGACCGTGTTCGCCGACCTCTGGACGATGCACGCCCAACTGGCCGACCGGGCGGCCGAGTGCGGGGCGCTGCGGGCGGCGGTGGACGACGCCGTGGCGCTGCTGGAC
>JBKJPD010000117.1:0-10787 GCA_046595345.1 Pseudonocardia sp. | reverse complement strand
AACTGTCGGTGCTCATTCGCCCGCCTCGCTGCGCTCGGCAACCTCATTCACGCTGGCCGTTGTCATGCTTCGGTCGCTTCGCTCCCTCATGGCTGTCTCTCCTCCTGGGGCGGTGGTGGGCGCGTCGATGCGGTGGCTCGAAGTCTTTCGCACCGGGTGCTGCTCGCTGCGGGAACCCCTAGCGACTCAAACAGTACGCTTGTCCGGTTTACACGTCGAGCGGGCTGCGGCGCGCCAGAGGGCTACTCCATGTGGTGGAAGTTACTGCCGATACAGGAGTGGCGACTTTCCGTAACGCCACACGAATGCGACACTCGATCGGCTCAGTGGATCAAGTGACGAGGTGGAGGTTCCGTGCGAGGGTCCGGACGTCTCGTGGTGCTGCTCGTGCTTCTCGCTCTGCTGGGTGGTACCTCGACAGCGTTTGCTCAGCCGACGCCACCCCCCAACCCGAGCGACGACGACCTACAGCGCAGCCGTGATGGCGTCAGCCAGCAGGCAGGCGAGGTCGGTCAGCTCACCACGCAGCTCGCGGATCTGGATAGCCGCACCGACGATCTGCAGGCGTCCCTCGCCGCCCAGCGCGAGACGGCCGAGGCCGCGATCCTCGACCTCAAGGACGCGCAGGAGGCGGCTGCACTGGCCAGCCGCAGCGCGGACTCCGCGCGTATCGAGACCGAGGCCGCATCGGTTGCGATCGAGCAGGCGGGGGCCCAACTCGACGAGTTCCTCACCGCCACCTACCAGCAGGGTGTCGACACCGGACCGCTCGCCCTGCTCACCCAGGCGACCAGTCCCGAGGACCTGGTCGCCCGCGCCGAGTTCAACGACGCGATCGCCCGGTCCCAGCTCGCCGCGCAGAACGGCCTGGAGCGGGCGCGCGTCGGCAAGGCCAACGCCGACTCCACCGCGCGTGCCGCTCTCGACGAGGCCCGCGATCGCGAGGCGAACGCCCGGAACGCGAAGGTCACGGCCGACGGGGCCTTCGCCGCGGCGAACACCGCCGCCCGGCAACAGGCTTCCCGACTCGCCGCGGTCGCCGTCGAGCGCGCCAAGGTGCAGGCCACGCTCGATGCCGCCGAGTCCGCCGACTCGGGCCTGCGCGATCAGCGGGTCCGCTACGACGACTGGCAGCGCAGGATCGCGGCGGAGGAAGCCGCCAGGCAACGCGCCGAACGCGATGCGGCCGCCGCTCGGGTGGCCGCCGCTCAGGTGGCCGCCCCGATGCCCGCCGCCCCGTCGACACGCGGGGATGCCCAGGCGCCTGCGGTCCAGAACTACAGCGGCGCCGTCCAGCGGGTCATCGATCGGGCTATGTCCCAGCTCGGCGTGCAGTACGTGTGGGGCGGCGGCAACGGCCGTGGCCCCAGCACCGGCATCCCCGACGGCTTCGGCTCGCCGCTGAACCTCATCGGCTACGACTGCTCAGGCCTCATGCTCTACGCATTCAACGGGCTAGCCTCGCTACCCCGGGTGAGTCGCAACCAGTACGACGCGGGACGCAAGGTCCCGATCTCCGATCTGCGTCCCGGTGACATGGTGTTCTACAAGAACGGCGACGCGCCGATCCACCACGTCGCCCTCTACATCGGCAACGGCCGGATGATCGAGGCGCCTTACACCGGCTCCGAGGTTCGGGTGGTGCCGATCCGCAGCAAGGGCCTACTCCCGTACGCCACCCGCGTGCTCTGACCCGAGGCAGCGAAGCTCAGCCGCCGACGAACATCCGGTGCCCTGCACGCATCCCGACCTGTTCCGCAGTGGGCGCTTCAGAGGAACACCGCCCTGGATTTTTCCCATCGCGGTTCCGGGTTGCCGGACAGCGGGGGCAGGGTCCGCGAGCCGGGCCCGTCGAGCCGGTTCACGGCCGTCTCACGGGCCACAGGGTGGGATGGTCCGGTGACCGTGCACGAGTCGTCCGTCCCCAGTCCGGCCCGTGAGGGCGAGCGCCTCGAACGCGTCGTGTTCGAGATCAAGCGGGTGATCGTCGGCCAGGACCGGCTCGTCGAGCGGATGCTCGTCGGGCTGCTGGCCAAGGGCCACATGCTGATCGAGGGCGTGCCAGGCGTGGCGAAGACCCTCGCCGTGGAGACCGTGGCGAAGGTGGTCGGCGGGTCGTTCTCGCGCCTGCAGTTCACCCCCGACCTGGTGCCCGCCGACATCCTCGGCACGCGGATCTACCGGCAGGGCCGCGAGGAGTTCGACGTCGAGCTCGGGCCGATCGTGGCCAACTTCGTGCTCGCCGACGAGATCAACCGCGCCCCGGCGAAGGTGCAGTCGGCGATGCTCGAGGTGATGGCCGAGCGGCACCTGTCCATCGGCGGCAAGACGTTTCCGATGCCCGACCCGTTCCTTGTGCTCGCAACCCAGAACCCCATCGAGAACGAGGGCGTCTATCCGCTTCCCGAGGCGCAGCGCGACCGGTTCCTCTTCAAGATCCTCGTGGAGTACCCGAACGTCGAGGAGGAGCGCGAGATCGTCTACCGGATGGGCTCCGAACCTCCCGTCGCCAAGCAGGTGATGGATCCGGGGGAGCTGTCGCGGCTGCAGGGGGTCGCGTCGAAGGTTTTCGTGCACCACGCGCTCGTCGACTACGTGGTGCGCCTGGTCGTCGCCACCCGCACGCCCGCCGAGCACGGCCTGGCCGACATCGCGAGCTGGGTGTCCTACGGCGCCTCGCCGCGCGCCACGCTCGGCATCGTGGCTGCCGGGCGGGCACTGGCACTGGTCCGTGGCCGCGACTACGTCCTCCCGCAGGACATCCTCGACGTCGCTCCCGACGTGCTGCGGCACCGGTTGGTCCTGTCCTACGACGCCGTGGCTGACCAGGTTCCGATGGAACACATCATCGCGCGGGTGCTGGCCACCGTGCCGTTGCCGCAGGTCAGCGCCCGCCCCCAGGCCGGCCCGCAGCAGTTCACCCCGGCTGGTGCGCCGGCGTGAAGCCGGGCCCGCACGTTCAGGGAGGACAATTTCAGGCCCTCACCGGGCAGGAGAGTGGCCTTCCCGAACGGCCTACCGCGGCGGGCGCGGGTGTGCGGCGGCCTGCCTCCGCGCCGCCGTCGTTCCGCGACGGGCGGATGGAGGCCGCGCTGCGCACGCTCGAACTGACCGTCCGCCGTCGCCTCGACGGCTTGTTGCAGGGCAACCACAGCGGGCTCGTCCCGGGCCCCGGCAGCGAGGCCGGTGAGGCACGGGCGTATCAGCCCGGTGACGACGTCCGGCGCATGGACTGGGCCGTCACCGCGCGGACCACCGAGCCGCACGTCCGCCAGACCGTCGCCGACCGCGAGCTGGAGACGTGGGTCGTGCTGGACCTCTCGCCCAGCCTCGACTTCGGCACCGCGTCATGCGAGAAGCGCGACCTCGCCATCGCGGCGCTGGCCGCGATCACCCACCTGACCCGAGGCGGGGGTAATCGGATCGGCGCGATCGTGGCCACCGGGGAGCGGACGGTCCGGCTGCCCGCGCGCGGCGGGCTCGCGCATGCCCGCGGATTGATCCGCAAGGTCGCCGAGACGCCACGGGCGCCGGTGGGCACCCGTGGGGACCTGACGGCGGCCATCGAGCAGTTGCGCCGCCCGCCCCGGCGCCGCGGGCTGGCCGTGGTGATCTCCGACTTCCTCGGTGAGACCGAGTGGGAACGCCCGTTGCGGGCACTGTCCACGCGCCACGACCTGCTGGCCGTCGAGGTGCTCGATCCGCGGGAGCTGGAGCTGCCCGAAGTCGGCACGGTCGTGCTCGCCGACCCGGAGTCCGGCCGGCAGCGGGAGGTCGTGACCACACCGCTGCTGTGCCGGGAGTTCGCCGCCGCGGCTGCGGAGCACCGCGAGCGGGTCGCCGGCACCCTGCGCCGCTGCAACGCCGCCCACCTGACGCTGCGCACGGACTCGGACTGGATCGCCGACGTCGTGCGCTTCACGATCGCCCGCAAGCGGGCCTGGTCCGGGGGAGGACGGTAGATGTTCGCTGAGCCCTGGTGGTTGCTGCTGCTGGCGGTGGTGGTGGGCCTGGTCGTCGGGTACCTGGTGGTGCTTCGCAGGCGCCGCCGCGACACCGTCACGTTCACCAACCTGGCGCTGCTCGAACGGGTCGCCCCGAAGCGCCCCGGCTGGTACCGGCACCTGCCCGCGGCGGCGCTGATCACATCGCTGGCCGTCCTGACGATCGCGCTGGCCGGGCCGATCGCGGAGGCGCGGGTGCCGCGCAACCGGGCCACCGTCATCCTGGTCATCGACGTGTCGCTGTCGATGAAGGCAACCGACGTCAAGCCGAGCAGGCTCGCCGCCGCCCAGGCCGCCGCGAAGGCGTTCGCCGACCAGTTGACGCCCGGTGTGAACCTGGGCTTGGTGTCCTTCGCGGGGACGGCCGCCGTGCTCGTGTCCCCGACCACCGACCGGGAGCCGATCAAGCGGGCGGTCGACGGGCTCAAACTCGCGGAGTCCACTGCCACCGGCGAGGCGATCTTCGCGGCGATGCAGTCGCTGGACACGTTCTCCCAGGCCATCGCGGGAGCGTCCACCGACGGCCCGCCGCCCGCGCGGATCGTGCTCATGAGCGACGGGAAGCAGACCGTACCGAACGGCGCCGTGCCCGAGGAGGAGCCTCGCGGCTCGTTCACCGCCGCCCGGGAGGCGAAGAAGGCCAGCGTCCCGGTGTCCACCATCTCCTTCGGCACCGAGTACGGCTCCATCGTGATCGACCGGGCCCGCATCCCGGTCGCCGTCGACGCCGCCGCGATGCGCCGGATCGCCGAGCTCTCGGGCGGGCAGTTCTTCACCGCGGCCACCGAGCAGGAGTTGCGGCAGGTCTACGCGGAGCTCGGGGAGCAGGTCGGTTACGAGGTCCGCCGTGTCGACACGAGCAGGCCGTGGCTCGCCGGGGGCGCGCTGCTGCTGGTTGTCGGGGTCGGATCCGGTCTGGCACTTGGCCGCCGTTTTCCCTGAGCCTGCCCGCGCCCGAGTGGCTCGACGGGCTGGTCTTCGGCGTTTCCGGCGACCCGACCCACCGGGATCTCTGTTCACGGCGACGGCAGCGCGTCCTCACCGGGTCAACCGGGGCGCTGAGCTGGAGGATCGGGAGGTTCGAATGCCTGTCTCGAGCCCGAGGGTGGCGGCCGTGGGCCGGGTGATCGTCGCGGGGATGATCGACCCGGGATTAAGCTGACGATGGCCGCGGCCCCGCAGCTCGCGCTGCAGATCCTGATCACGGTCGCGCGCCGCGCCGTCCGGTCGGGTACCAGAACGAGTGGCCGCGACCGGGTGCGGCCGGAGGAGGGTCCGGATGGGGGTCGGTGACCTGGACTTCCTGCTGCGGCTGCTGCTCGCGACCGGTTGTGGGCTGTTGATCGGGCTGGAGCGCCAGTACCGATCCCGGACCGCCGGGTTGCGCACCCACGCCCTGGTCGCGGCCGGCGCAGCGGTGTTCGTGCTGTTCGGTGAGCAGGCAGCGTTACCGTCGGCGCCGTTGCAGATCACCGCCTACGTCGTGTCCGGGGTCGGGTTTCTCGGTGGTGGGGTCATCCTGCGCCAGGGCTTCGCCGTGCAGGGCCTCAACACCGCCGCCACCTTGTGGTGCTCGGCCGCGGTCGGTTGTCAGGCCGCCGCCGGGCATCTGATCCCTGCGCTGGCCACCACCGCCGTCGTGCTCGGTGTGCACCTGTTGTTGCGCCCGGTGGGCCGGCTGGTCGACCGGGCACCCGCCGCGAAGGACGAAGCCCTTGGCAGCTACACGATCCTGGTGGTCGCCCGCCGCAAACACGAACGCCACCTGCGTGCCCAGCTCCTCCAGGCCCTCACCGGACCCGACGTCACCATGCAGGGTCTTTCCAGCCGCGCGGACTCCGATCGCGCCGACTCCGAGGACACCGCCAACGGTGCCGCGGGGCACGTCGGCAACCCATCCGACGCAACGGTGCAGTTGCGCGCCGAGGTGCTCATCGAGGGCAACGCGGCCACCACTCTCGACGCCCTGGTCACGCGGCTGTCGCTGGAGCCGGGGGTCCGCTCGGTGTCCTGGCGCTCGGAGGACCCGGACCTCCGCGGCGATACCGACCGCGCCGAGGAGACCACGGCGGATGGCAGCCGGCACCGCTGGTTCGGGCGGGCCGCGCCGTGACGAGCGGCAGGGCACGCATCCTGGTCGACATCGTCGGACTCGCGCGGTCAGTCACCACGACGAGTTCCGTGCGCAGCCTGCGACCCAGCACACCGCTCAGATACGGCGGGCCTGACCGGACGTTCGTCCGGCTCAGGACACCCACCCGGTTCGTGACCGCGGCCCGTGTCGGTCTGTGCCCGCCGGGGGCGGTCACCGGTGAGTGCTCTCCGCAGTCGGAGGCTTCGCTGCGGCTCCGGGCCCCGCACTGCCGCGCCTTTGCCGCCACCTGCTCGTCGTGACCGGCCGGCGCCCGCTCCCGCATACGCTGGAGAGTGCGGAGGGTCGTGCCGAATGACTACCCACAGGTACGGATAGGGTGCCGTCGTGGGACGCAGCGTGCTGGTGACCGGAGGCAACCGCGGTATCGGGCTGGCGATCGCGAAAGCGTTCGCCGCCCAGGGCGACCAGGTGGCGGTGACCCACCGCTGCGCCGCCGAGGATCTCCCAGCGGATCTTCCGGGGAGCCTGCTGCCGGTGCGGTGCGACGTCACCGACGCCGACGCCGTGGACGCGGCCTTCACCGCGGTCGAGGACGAGTACGGCCCGGTGCAGGTGCTCGTGTCCAATGCGGGTATCACCGACGACGGGCTGCTGATGCGGATGAGCGAGGAGTCGTTCACCCGCGTCGTCGACGCCAACCTCACCGCCGCCTACCGGGTCGCGAAGCGCGCCACCCGCGGCATGCTCAAGGCCAAGGGCGGGCGGATGATCTTCGTCTCGTCGGTGGTCGGGCTGCTCGGCTCGGCCGGCCAGGTGAACTACGCGGCATCCAAGGCCGGGCTCGTGGGGCTCGCCCGGTCCATCGCACGCGAGCTGGGCTCCCGCGGCATCACCGCCAACGTCGTGGCGCCCGGCTTCGTCGACACCGACATGACCCGAGCCCTGCCTGATGCCCGGCGCGCGACGATCCTCGGCCAGATCCCGCTGGGTCGCTACGCGAGCCCCGCCGAGATCGCATCGGCGGTCACCTGGCTCGGTTCGGGCGCCGCGTGATACGTCACCGGCGCGGTGATCCCGGTCGACGGTGGCCTGGCCATGGGCCACTAGCCTGCACGTCATGGGTCTCCTCGATGGCAAGCGTCTGCTCATCACCGGTGTGATCACCGACGCCTCGCTCGCGTTCCATGCTGCGAAGGTGGCGCAGGAGCAGGGCGCGCAGGTCATCCTCACGGGCTACGGCCGGATGCGGCTGGTGGAGCGGATCGCGCTGCGGCTCCCGCAGCCCGCTCCGGTGGTCGAGCTCGACGTGACCGACCAGGAGCAGCTCGACAGCCTCGTCGAGCGGATCTCCCCGCATCTGGGCGACACCCCGGGTATCGACGGCGTGCTGCACTCCATCGGATTCGCGCCCGCGTCATGTCTGGGGGAGGGCGCGTTCCTCACCGCCCCGTGGGAGGACGTCGCCACGACGATCCAGGTGGGTGCCTACTCGTTCAAGTCGCTGGCCACCGCGCTGCTGCCGCTGATGAGCCGCGGCGGGTCGGTCGTCGGGATGGACTTCGACAACCGGCAGGCCTGGCCCGCCTACGACTGGATGGGTGTCGCCAAGTCCACATTGGAGTCGGTCACCCGCTACCTCGCGCGTGACCTCGGCCCACTGGGTATCCGGGTCAATCTGGTCGCCGCCGGGCCGGTGAAGACGATGGCCGCGAAGTCCATCCCCGGCTTCGCCGCATTCGAGGACGCCTGGGACAGCCGTGCCCCGCTGGGCTGGGACGTCAACGACCCGCTTCCCGTCGCGAAGACCGTGTGCGCGCTGCTGTCGGACTGGCTGCCGGTCACCACCGGTTCGATGGTGATGGCGGACGGCGGGTTCCACGCCATCGGTGTCTAATGAGGGTGTGCGAGAAGCGATCGACGCGCTGCTGGTCCTGTCCTTCGGTGGCCCCGAGGGTCTGGACGAGGTCCGTCCCTTCCTGGAGAACGTCACGCGCGGGCGGGGAGTCCCGCCGGAGCGACTGGACGTGGTCGAGGAGCACTATCGGCACTTCGGTGGTGTCAGCCCGCTCAACGCCCGCAACCGGGAGTTGATCGCCGCCATCCGGGAGCGAACCGAGCTTCCCGTGTACTTCGGCAACCGCAACTGGAAACCGATGGTCGAGGACACCGTCGCGCAGATGGCGCGTGACGGTGTGCGGCGCGCGCTCGTGTTCCCCACCAGCGCCTACGGCGGCTACTCCGCCTGCCGGCAGTATCACGAGGACATCTCCCGCGCCCGCACCGCGGTCGGTGAGGACGCGCCGGACCTGGTGAAGCTGCGGCACTTCTTCGACCACCCGCAGTTCGTCGACGCCAATGCCGACGCGGTCCGGGTAGCGCTGGCACAACTCCCCGAGGCGGTCCGCGACGCCGCCCGGCTCGTGTTCACCGCCCATTCGGTACCGGAGTCGGCCGATGCCGCTTCCGGGCCGCCCGACGAGGGTGGGCACCGGTATTCGCGGCAGGTCGCGGAGGCCTCGCGGCTCGTCGCAGCCGAGTTGGGGAGGGCCGAGTACGACGTCGCCTGGCAGTCGCGCTCCGGGCCGCCGCGGGTGCCGTGGCTGGCGCCCGACATCGTCGACCACATCAACGCCCTGCACGCCGCAGGCGTGCCGGCGGTGGTGGTGGCGCCGATCGGGTTCGTCTCCGACCATGTCGAGGTGGTGTGGGACCTGGACACCGAGGCCCGCGAGCGCGCCGAGGAGCTGGGTATGGGTTTCGCCCGCGCCGCCACCGCCGGACCGGACCCGCGCTTCGCCGACATGGTGATCGAGCTGATCGACGAGCACCTCCACGACTTCGCAGCCCGGTCGCTGGGGCAGGTGTCGAGCGCGGGATGCACCGTCAACGGGGCCCCGTGCACGGTGGACTGCTGCCTGCCCGCCACCCGCCCCGGCCGTCCGGGATAGCCGGAACGCGCTGATCCCGAATCGAGGATCACCACGATGGCTCACACCACCACACTCCGCCGTATCGCCCTCTGCACGGTCACCACCGCAGCCGTGATCGGCTCCACGACGTCGGTCGCCGCGCTCACGACCGTCGCCGCGGCGGCGGTCACCACCACCGGTCCCACGACACCCGCCGAGCCCAGCAGCTGGGCCTGGCGACGGCATGAGCAGCGCCGGGCCCCGATCAGCCTGGTTCCGTGATCCGGTCCTGCGGCTGTTGGTCGACGGCAGCCTGCTCAACAGCGTGGCGTTCTTCGCCACGCTGCCGTTCCTGACGCTGTACCTGTCCGACATCTCCACCCTGTCGGAAGCCTCGATCGGTGCGGTGGTCGGCAGCGTCGCGCTGATCGCGGCCTTCGGCGGTCTGCTCGGTGGAGTGCTGACCGACCGCTTGGGCGCCGTGACCCTGATCCGCACCGGCCTCGCGCTCTACGTCGTCACCTACGTGCTGCTGGGTCTCACCGACCGGCTGCCGGCGGTCGTCCTGCTCGTGATGCTGCTGGGCGTCGGTCGGTTCCTCGTCGAGCCGTCGATGAAGAAGCTGCTGTCGCTCGCGGCGGCCGACAGCGGGAGCGGGATCTTTCGCATCCGCTACATCACGCTGTGCCTGGGCGCGATCATCGGCCCGCTGATCGGTGCCGCTCTCTACACGACGTCGCGGGACGCGCTGTTCGTCCTGCCCGCCGTGGTGTTCGCCGGCTACCTCGTCCTGCTCAGCGTGAACTCATCGCGGCTGCGGGCGGTCGACGCGCCGTCCGCGAAGGACACTGCCGGCGTCGCCGGATGGAGCGTCGCACTGCGCGACCGGACGCTGCTGCTCGTCGTGGGCGGCGGGTTCTTCGTGTTCTTCGTGTTCTCCCAGTTCGAGACGATCCTGCCGCTGTTCATCAAGGCGCAGCAGGGCGCGGCAGCGGTGGGGTACTTCTCCGCGCTGCTTGCCGTGAATGCGGCACTGGGGATCGCGATGCAGTACCCGGTGGAGTGGCTGTCCCGCCGGCTACCGGCCCGCGCCATGTCCCTGATCGGCTGCACCGCCTTCGCCGTCGCCCTGCCGCTGTTCGGGCTGCTCACCGTCCACCCGCTCTACCTCTACGCCGGGGTAGTCGTCTGGACGGTCGGTGAGGCCATCCTCATGCCGCTGCCGGACGTGTTGATCCACGACCACACCCCGCGTGACCGCCGCGGTGCCTACTTCGGCCTGGCCGAGCTGCGCTACGTCGGCTTCTTCCTGGGCCCGGTGGCGGGCGGCGCGCTGCTGGCCAGCAGCGAGTGGCTCTACTTCGGCCTGTTCGCTGCCGTCGCCTTCGCGGCCTGGCCGCTGCTGGCCATCGCGGCCGGGCGGATCGGCGCGATGACCACCGACGATACGCACGACCACAGCCACGACGACCGGTCCGGCTCCACCGAGCGGGTCCACTGCGAGAAGGGATGAGGATGTCCAGGTACCTGGTGATGCTCCGAATCCCCTACGAGGTGACACCGCTCGACGAGTGGATCGGCGACGTGGCCGACCGCGTGACCCTGCTGACCGCCGAGGAGACCCGCGACCGCTACGAGGGCCGGTTCGCCCGCGTCGTCGGGGTCCCTGACTACGGGGGTAGGCGGTCCATCCGGTGCAGAAACAACGCCGGCGACGGGAGGGCCGTCGGTCAGCTCTGATCGGGTGCGGTGACGACGGCGGCGTGCCGGTAGATCGTC
>JBKJPD010000093.1:0-5828 GCA_046595345.1 Pseudonocardia sp. | reverse complement strand
CGAGGGCACCGACGAGGAGCGGGCCGAGATCCTGCTCGACGAGGTGCTGGCCACCGCGTCCGCCTGAACACGGCCGCAGGTACCGCTCGACCCGCCGGTCCCGATCCCCGCATGAACGTTTCTGCGGTGATCGTGGCCGGCGGTCGTCGTGTCGGCCCCGACGTGCTGACGCCCGTCGCCGGAGTGCCCATGGCGATTCGTTCGGTACGGCTGCTGCTGGCCTCGGGCCGGGTTGATCGGGTGCTGTTGCTCGTGCCCGATGAGCAGCGCGCGGTCGTCGCAGGTCTGTGCGATGGCCTGCCCGTGGACGTGCGCGGGCCCGGACATGGGTTGACTCCGACCCGGGCACACACCGGTCAACGAGCGGGTGCCGCGCCGGGCGACGATTTTCCGTTCGACGTTGTTCTGGTGCACGACGCCTACCGCCCGTTGGCTCCTCCGGCGCTGGTCGGGGCGGTGCTCGACGCGATCGGGGACGGGCACGACGGCGTGGTGCCCGTGCTGCCGCTGACCGACACGGTCAAGCTCGTGGACGCCGGAGGGTATCTGCGCGGCACCCCCGACCGGTCCGGGCTGTGGGTCGTTCAGACGCCGCAGGCGTACCGGGCCGTGCTCCTGGATCCCGACCTGCCGAGTCTCGATGCTGCGTTGACCCTCGCCGCAGCGGGTGTCGCGGTGTACACGGTGCCGGGGGATCCGCTGGCCTTCGCCGTCCGGAGCGCCTGGGACCTGGAACTGGCGGAACTGCTCGTGGAGGAGAAGTGAAAGCTGGTGCGCGGATGACACTGTTCCGGCGACGCTCGCCGCGCGCGGGCGGATCTTCATGAGAGTCGGCGTGGGCACCGATGTGCACCCGGTGCAGGCCGGGCGCGAGTGCTGGGTCGCCGGACTGCTCTGGGACGGCGTGAACGGCTGCGCCGGGCATTCCGACGGTGACGTTGCCGCGCATGCCCTGTGCGACGCGCTGCTCTCGGCGGCGGGCCTGGGTGATCTCGGTGAGGTGTTCGGTACCGGCCGCCCGCAGTGGGCGGGCGCGAGCGGTGTGGCCCTTCTCACGGAGGTGCGCAGGCTGCTCGGCGTCGAGGGTTGGTCGGTGGGCAACGCGGCCGTCCAGGTGATCGGCAACGCCCCCAAGATCGGCGCCCGGCGGGCCGAGGCCCAGCGGGTGCTGTCCGACGCGGTCGGCGGCGCGGTATCGGTGTCGGGCACGACCACCGACGGGCTGGGCCTGACCGGCCGCGGGGAGGGCATCGCCGCGATAGCGACGGCCCTGATCGTCCGGATCCCATCATGATCATCTGTGGCGTGTGACGGCCGGATTCGTAGCAGAACACGCCGAACCGATGATCATGGACCGGCGGGGTCGGCTGGTCACCGTGTCCGGCCGCTGTGTCATCGGGGCGACGGGTCATCGGGGCGATGGCGGAGGCCCCCGGAAACCCGGTCCGGTGGACAACCCGCTGCGATGTGGGCGATCCGTCGTGGACGAAGCGGAACTCCCCTGGTAGGGAAGGCGGTCGGCGGGGTCCGTAGTCTGGTGACGTGAGCGAACCTGCAAGCTCACCATCACCACAGAAGCCCGGCGAATTGGCCGACGAGCGTCAGCGAGGAGGTCGGATGAGCTTGCGCCTGTTCGACACCGCGACCAGGAAGCAACGGGACTTCGTCCCGTTGCAGGCCGGGGCTGCGTCGATGTACGTCTGTGGCGCCACCGTGCAGGGGCTGCCACACATCGGGCACGTCCGCTCGGGGCTCAACTACGACGTGCTGCGCCGCTGGCTCACCCACAACGGCTACGACGTCACGCTCGTCCGCAACGTCACCGACATCGACGACAAGATCCTCGTCAAGGCCGCAGAGGCGGGCAGGCCGTGGTGGGAGTGGGCAGCCACGCACGAGCGCGCGTTCATCGCCGCCTACAACGCGCTGGGCTGCCTGCCGGCGTCCATCGAGCCGCGTGCCACCGGGCACGTCCCGCAGATGATCGAGCTGATGCACCGGCTGATCGACGCAGGTCACGCCTACGCGGCCGGCGGCGACGTCTACTTCTCGGTCACGTCGTTCCCGACCTACGGTGAGCTGTCGGGGCAACGTCCCGACGAGGTCGTGCAGGGCGAGTTCGACGTCCACGGAAAGCGCGACCCCCGTGATTTCACGCTCTGGAAGGCTGCCAAGCCCGGCGAGCCGTCATGGCCGACGCCGTGGGGGCCGGGGCGGCCGGGGTGGCATCTGGAGTGCTCGGCGATGGCCACGACCTACCTCGGGCCGGAGTTCGACATCCACGGCGGCGGCATCGACCTGATCTTCCCGCACCACGAGAACGAGCAGGCCCAGTCCCGCGCCGCGGGCGACGGGTTCGCGCGGTTCTGGCTGCACAACGCCTGGGTCACGATGGGCGGCGAGAAGATGTCCAAGTCGCTGGGCAACACGCTGTCCATCGACGCACTGCTCAAGCGGGTGCGCGGCGTGGAGTTGCGCTACTACCTCGTCGGGCCGCACTACCGCTCCAACATCGAGTACTCCGACACCGCATTGCAGGAGTCGGTGGCTGCGTACAGGCGAATCGAGTCGTTCGTGCACCGCGTGCGGGAGCGGATCGGCACCCCGGTACCGAGCCTGATGGGCGCCCAGTTCGTCGCCGCGATGGACGACGACCTGGGTACGCCCGGGGCGCTGGCGGCGATCCACTGCTGTGTCCGCGAGGGCAACACCGCCCTCGACGCAGGCGACCGTACGGCCGCTGCCGATGCGGCGTCCTCGGTGCGCGCGATGACCGGCGTGCTCGGTCTCGATCCTCTCGACCCGCTGTGGGCTTCCGCCGCGGGTTCCGACGACACCGCCGCAGTCGCGCTCGCCGCGCTTGTGGAGGACCAGCTCAACCGGCGCCGCGAGGCGCGGGCGGCCCGTGACTTCGTCACGGCCGACGAGGTGCGCGACCGCCTCACCGCCGCCGGGGTGTCCGTGGAGGACGGCCCCGACGGACCAGTGTGGTCACTCAAAAACGAATGAGTCACCCGAATATGTCTGACGGAGATATGTGATGGCCGGCAATTCCCAGCGTCGCGGTGCGATGCGCAAGGACGGCACCAAGAAGGGCATGGTCGTCGGTTCCGGCGGCCAGCGCCGCAAGCAGCTGCTGGGCAAGGGCCCCACGCCTTCGAAGGAGCAGCGACCGCACCATCCGGCGGCACGCAAGGCTGCCCACGCCGCGAAGATGGCGGCGAAGGCGACCACGAACGGCCGGTCGAAGGTTGCGGGACACAAAGGTCGCGCCGGTGACGGGGACACCCCGGAGACCGTGCTCGGTCGGAACCCGGTCGTCGAGTGTCTCCGCGCGGGGGTGCCCGCCACCGCGCTGTATGTCGCCATCGGCAACACCAGCGACGAGCGCATCTCCGAGGCCGTGCAGCTGGCGGCGAACGCCGGCATCTCCATCCTCGAGGTGCAGCGCATCGAGTTGGACCGGATCGGCGGCGGGGCCCTGCACCAGGGCCTTGCCCTGCAGGTGCCGCCCTACTCCTACGCCCACCCTGACGAGCTGCTCGAGATCGCGGCGGAGAGGCAGGAGGCCGGCCTGATCGTCGCGCTCGACGGCGTCACGGACCCCCGCAATCTCGGGGCGGTCGTGCGGTCGGTAGGGGCGTTCGGCGGGCACGGGGTCGTCATCCCGCAGCGCCGCGCCGCGGGCATGACGGCGGTGGCGTGGCGGACGTCCGCGGGCACGGCGGCCCGGCTGCCGGTGGCCCGCGCGACCAACCTGACCCGCACGCTCAAGGAGTACGCCACCGCGGGCTACATGATCGCGGGGCTCGATACCGAGGGCGCGGTGTCGCTCGACGACTTCGAGCTGGCCTCCGACCCGCTCGTGCTCGTCATCGGGTCCGAGGGCAAGGGGCTGTCACGCCTGGTCAAGGAGACCTGCGACGTCACGGTGTCCATCCCGATGGCCGGACCGGTGGAGTCGCTCAACGCCTCCGTTGCGGCGGGTGTGGTGCTGGCCGAGGTGGCTCGCCGCCGCCGCCTGCGCTGACGCGACGCCGACCCTGGGCAGGTCGAGCGCGGGTGAGATGCCATCACCGCCCGCCACGTGCAGGTCGGCGGCCGGCGTCGGGGATCAGGCTGCGTCGGGGATCAGGCTGCGGCGACCCGGCTGCCACGGGCTCTGGCCACCATCCGGCAGCCGACGTAGCAGAGGAAGGCGATCGTCGAGACGTATCCCGATACCGGCAGCCCCGGGGCCAGCGACAACACCGTGCCGCCCACCAGCGCGAGCTCGGCGAACACCACGGCCAGGACCGTGGCGAGTGCCGGGTTGGCCGTGACCCGTGCGGCCGCGGCTCCCGGCGCGATCATCACCGACAGCACCAGGATCGCCCCGACGATGGGCACGGCCAGCGCCGTGGTGAGCCCGATCAGCACCGCGAACACCAGCGACAGGAACCGCACCGGGACTCCGCGCGCCAGCGCGACGTCGGGGTCGGTGCTGGCGAACAGCAGCGGCCGGTACAGCACCGCGAGCACGCCGATCACGAGCACCGCGACCACGGCCAGCACCACGAGGTTCGTCGAATCGACCGACACTATCGAGCCGGTGAGTAGCCCGAACTTGCTCGATGCCCGACCGCTGTACAGCGAGAGCAGCAGCACACCCAGCCCGAGGCCGAAGGCCAGCACGACCCCGATCACGGAATCGCGTTCGCGTTGGCGGAGCCCGAGCAGCCCGAACACCAGCGCGGCGACCACTGCCCCGACCACTGCCCCGATTCCCACTCCGATGCCGATGAGCAGGGCAGCGGCTCCGCCGGTGAACGCCAGTTCGGCAGTGCCGTGCACCGCGAAGGCCATCCCACGGGCGACGATCAGCGGTGCCAGCGCGCCGGCGATGAGCCCGAGCACCGCGCAGGCGATCAGTGCGTTCTGTACGAACTGCTCCGCCAGTAGCCCGGCGAGCCCGTCGAAGGTGAAGATCCGGTTCATCAGGCCTCGTCCCGGTGGCAGCGGTCATCGGCGCCGACCACGATGAGCCGGTCGCGCATCCGCAGTACGTCGACCTGGGTCCGGTAGAGCTCGGAGAGCACCTCAGAGGTCATGACGTCGGCGGGCGGGCCGATCCGGAACCGGCCCTCGACGAGATAGAGGACGCGGTCGACGAGCGGCAGCACCGGGTTGATCTCGTGGGTCACGAACAGTACGGCGGTGCCGGCGACCCGGCGGCGCTCGTCGATCAGGTGGGTGACCGTGCGCTGGTGGGCGAGATCGAGGGAGAGCAGCGGCTCGTCGCAGAGCAGCACGGCGGGATCGCCGACGAGGGCCTGCGCGACGCGGAGCCGCTGCTGCTCCCCACCGGAGAGCCGGCCGACCGGCGCGTCGGAATACGGGGTGCCGCCGACGGCGGCGAGCGCCGCGTCGACCCGCGCGGCGCGGGCCCGCCGCCCACGCAGCCCGAGCCCGGGCCGGTGCCCGTCCAGGCCCAGCCCGACGAGGTCACGCCCGCGCAGTGGCAGGTCCGGATCGAACGCCTTCTGCTGCGGCACATACCCGATGCTGGGGCTGCCGCGCCGGGGCGCCCTGCCCGCGATTCGCACCTCACCGGCCGAGAGTGGGAGCAGCCCGAGCAGGACCCGCATGAGCGTGGTCTTGCCCGAGCCGTTCGGCCCGAGGACGGCGACGAACTCGCCCGGTGCGACGTCCAGGTCGAGCCCGTCCCACAATGTCCGCTCGCCGAAGCTGACCCGGGCGCCGCGCAGCGACACCGCCGGCGTCGCGACGGGCGCGGCCGGCAGGGTAGTGGAGGGGGCCACCATCGGAGGTCAGGTCCTGTTCAGGGC
>JBKJPD010000002.1:0-6380 GCA_046595345.1 Pseudonocardia sp. | reverse complement strand
GAGTTGAGCAGCGTCTCGGACGGTTCTTGCGATCGCGCCGACATGCCCGAGCGACGGCGTGGCACTGGGAGGAAAAACTGGTACCCGGCCGTACTGTGCCTTGACACCGACCAGGCCACACAGAGCAGCCGGGATTCGACACGAACCGCCTCCGTCCGTTCCTAACGCGACAGGAGTGACGCCGGCCGCCACGCTGGCGGCGGCTCCAGCGCTGGAGCCGCCCGGCGACTTGGAGACATCCCACGGATTGCGGGTGATACCGGTCAGCGGACTGTTCCCACCGCCGGCCTTGCATCCGAATTCCGTCGTGGTCGTCTTGCCGAGAATGCAGGCGCCAGCCGCCTTGACCCGTTCGACCGAGGGTGCATCCAGCAGAGCCGCTTGCTGTGATGTGACCCTGGAGCCGAACCTGGTTGGGACCCCCGCTACGTCGATCAAGTCCTTCACCGAGGTCGGAACACCCGACAGTGGCCCCAGGGCACGACCATTCATGACGTCGGCGTCCACCTGCCGAGCGGCTTCAAGGGCCAACTCGGGGGTTCTGGTTACGAACGCGTTCAGTGTCGGGTCCAGAGAATCCAACCGATCAAGAGCGCTGCTCACGACCTCTACCGCCGACGCTTGCCTGGTTGACACGAGATGCTGGATCTCGGTCGTTGTCATGTAAGCGAAGTCCCCGGCCACGGAACAATCATCGCCCTTCCGATTGATTCAACTTCCGTGTGTCACCGCGGCGGGACACCTCGTCCCCGACCGGCTACTCCTCGAGTATTGCGAAGGCGCGGGTCGGTCCTCCAGTACCGTTAGCGAGGGCGAGAGGAACCCCAAAGAACTGGAACTCCCCCTTGCCCACCAACTGCTCCAGGTTCACCAGCCACTCGTAGTGAGTGATGCCGCGATCGCGACAGACCCGATGGTTGTAGAAGAAGTTGTGGTCGGGGGCATCTGTCGACGGTCCTTCGACACCATGGACCTTTGACCCCCTGTCCGCCAGCCAATGTGTCGCCGCCGTGCTGATACCCGGGTTGCTCGTCACAACCTCCGGGTTCGGGTAGTGCCGCTTGTGCAGGCCCGTGTTCAGAAGGACGATGTGACCATCAACCTTGATACCGGACGCTTCCTCGGCTCGTTCCATGTCCTCAACCTCGATCATGCCCAGATCAGGTATGTAGGTGAGGTCAAAGCAGACGGCCTTACCGAAAAACATCTCCAGGGGCATCTCCCCAATTTTCTGCCCGTCAGACTTCACGTGGAAAAAGGAGTCGACATGGGTGCCGATATGGTCCAGTGTGCCGATGTACGAGGTCGCCATGGACATCGGGTCATCTTCGGTCCCGAGCCCGAGATGGACGGATTCCTCATGTCGGATATGCGGTATGTGTACTGGCCTCTGAAAAAACTTGTGACTGGGCATGTTGTCGTCGATAGGGAGAGATAGGTCGATTACTCGCTGTGTCATCTCGTGCCTCCTGCAAGCAGATACGGGCGCAAAAACTGCGTCCTTGTCGAAGCCTAGTGTCGTTGTCAGTGTCCGTCTACCCAATCCTCGCGCTCCTTGTTCCCGGGTTGTTACCGGCTTCTTATCGATCGACGGTGTATCACTTACATGGAGCTGTTTACCTGCTCGAAGGCGGTCCGGACGCCGTTCATGTCGCGACCGGAGGCCAAAAGTAGGCTCAGCAGGATCCGGGCCTTGCGGCCGTCGAGGAAGCCGGCCGGGATGAGCCCTCGAGAGAGCAGGTCCTGCTCGGACCCGGGGAAGGCGTAGGTGTGTCGCAGTATCTCCCCGCCACCGGTGCGAGAGGCCAGGACGACCGGCAGGTGGGAAGCGAGTTCCTCCAGCGCCGGGACGACGCGTCCGGGCACGTGGCCGCCGCCGAAGGCCTCCAGGACCAGCCCCGAGTAACCCGATGCCGCCACCTGGCTGATGAGCCGGGAGTCGTCGCCGAGTACGGCAGTGAGCAGGGCCACGGCCGGCACTTCGGCGTCGACCACGGATGGAACGTGGCCCAGCGCCGGCATACGGAAGGCGATGCGGGGACGGCCCTCGACGATCCAGCCCAGCGGGCCGACGGTGACCGAGCGGAACGTGGCCGGGCTCGACGTGTGCGTTTTGCGCACAAAGCGTGCCGCATGGATCTCGTCGTTGAAAACAACGACGGTGCCCAGTCCCGAGGCGGCCGGGGCGATGGCGACCTGTACCGCCGCCACGAGGTTGGCGGGACCGTCCGGACCTGCGAGGGTGGGGTTGCGCATGGCACCGGTGACGACGACGGGTCGGTCACTGGACACCAGCAGATCGAGGGCGAACGACGTC
Source organism: Pseudonocardia sp. (assembly GCA_046595345.1). Lineage (GTDB taxonomy): Bacteria > Actinomycetota > Actinomycetes > Mycobacteriales > Pseudonocardiaceae > Pseudonocardia. The sequence continues at coordinate 4,063 of JBKJPD010000002.1, read as the reverse complement.
TCCTCGATCGTGTCCGTCCCCTGCGTCACAACGATCCCGTCTGCGCCGTCCTTCAAACGGCGGGTGATCTCCGCCGCCAGGGCCACCAGGTCGGCGAGGGTGATGTCGCCGGACGCGGACTGCCGGAAGGCCACGGCCTCCACCTCCGCCACTTCCTGGATCTGTGGAACGGCCTCGATCAGGTCCAGGGCGCCGAGCCGGGGCGTGACCCCGCCGGCCGCTGAGCGACCACCGGTGGTGGAGGCGATAGTTCCCCCCAGGGAGAAGACCGTCACGCGGGCGGCGCCGGTTCGTTCGGTCACGGTTCAGGTCGTCCTCATCTGATGTCCATGAACGCCCGGAAGGAGCGCTCGAGAAGTGCGGGGTCGAGGTCCCGGACGATCAACACCAATCGGGTGCCCGGGGGCATCGGCTGGGTCAGGTGTTCGGGGCGGTGTACGACGTGCTGCACCGCGTTCAGCGCGACCGGTCCCGTGCCCTGCACGTCCAGCACCCCCTTGACCCGCAGCACGTCCGGACCGTGGCGGTGCAGGAGGAGGCTGAGCCACACTGCGAAGGCCTGCCAGTCCAGTTGTTCCCGCGTGGTCAGCTCCAGCGTCGAGATGCCGTCGAGGTGAGCGCCCTCGGCGACCGGCGCCCGGGCATGATTGCCGGGAGCGCGGACCTCGGCCGGCGGGACCGTCCGCAGGACTTCGCCCTGGGCGGTCACGCCGACGCGGGCTGACGGGTTGAGGTCGTGCACCCACCGGACGAGGAGCTCGATGTGCTGCTGCTCGACCAGATCGGCCTTGGTGATCAGCACGTCGTCCGCGGCCAGGAGCTGACGCAGTGCCACCTCGTGCCGCTCGGTTGCGCCGACACCCGTCAGTGCATCGACCGTCACGCACACCCGTGCCAGGGCGTAGTGGTGCTTGAGCACAGGATCGTTGGCGATCGTGAAGGCGATCGGCCCAGGGTCGGACAGTCCACTGGTCTCGATGACGACCTGGTCGCGGCGCGGTGCGGACCCACGCTGCTCCGCGTCGAGCAGCCCGGCCAGCGCGTTCGCCAGGTCCTCGCGCCGGGTGCAGCACGCGCAGCCACCCGAGATGACGATCGGGGTGTCCCCTGGGCGGGTCAGCAGCGGATCGTCGACCATCGTGGCGGCGAAGTCGTTGAGGATCACCGCAGGCAAGGACGCCCCAGCACGCCCCAGCTCGCCCCGCAGCAACGTTGTCTTGCCCGACCCGAGAAAGCCGCTGAGGACGGTCACCGCGCGACGCGTCCCGGTCCCGGACATGCCTGCTAGGAGACCTGGCGAGTTCAGCAGCATCACCGGTCCCCTTCGGCGAGGGCTGCAAGCAGGTCGGGGTCGAGCGGATCGATCGGGCGGGGCGAGAGCCGGTCGGCGGCTGCCCACACCGCAGGCAGACCGGCGGCGACCTCGGCGGCGCCCTTTCGATCGGCGATGGTCATGTGGGGTCCTGTGCCTGGGTCGAACACCGTGAGTCCGTAGGACGCCAGGATGGCGGCGAGCAAGCGGGTCCGCCGATGCCGGGCGCGGAGTGGGCGGGCCGATGGCCCCCCGGTGTCCACCCCGTCGGACCAGTGGTCCGCCGGGGCGAGTTCATAGCAGAGCACACACACAATGCCTCCTTGACGGTCGAGCCGACGGGAGCGGGACTGCGGGTTCCCCCGCCGCCCCGGCCAGTGGTCACGAGCCCGGCATGAACGGGCTGCCCGTGGGCCCCGGGTAGGCGTACCGGGAACGGAAATCGTCCGCGGCCTCCTCCATGGTGACCCAGCTGACGCCCTCGTGGCCGTTGATGTACTCAATGATCCGTTCGAGCATCAGCAGCACCTGCGGACGGCCGGAAACGTCGGGATGGATGGTGAAGGCGTAGACCCCGTAGTCCTGCTCGCGATAGACCCAGTCGAACTGGTCCTTCCACCAGGACTCGACATCCCGCGGGTTCACCCACCCGGCGCTGTTCGGCGATTTCTTGATGAACATCATCGGAGGCAGGTCGTCCATGTACCAGTTTGCGCCGATCTCCACCAGGTCGATGACCTCGCCACGCTCGAGCGGCTTCATCCAGGCAGCCGCCTCCTGCATGTAGTCGATCTTGGTCCAGGAGTCCCCGACACGGGCGTAGAACGGCATGAAGTCGTGGAAGCCCTGACCATGGTCATAGGTGAACCCGTATTTCTGCAGCAGCGAGGCGGTGATGTTGGACATCTCCCACCACGGCGGCACATAACCCCGGGGCGCCTTACCGCTGACCTTTTCGATCAGTTCGACGGTGTAGGAGAGGACGTCCTCCTCCTGCTTGGGCGTCATGGCGATCGGGTTCTCGTGTGAGTAGCCGTGTGCGCCGATCTCGTGACCGGCGTCGACGATCATTTTCACCGTATCGGGGAAGGTCTCGATCGAGTGGCCGGGGATGAACCAGGTCGCCGGCACGCCGTATTTCTTGAACATCTTCAGCAGTCGCGGAGAGCCGATCTCACCGGCGAACATCCCTCGCTGGATGTCGGACGGCGAGTCCTCTCCGCCGTAGGAGCCGAGCCATCCGCCGACGGCGTCGATGTCGACGCCGAAAACGCACTTGATGTCCTTGGGCACGTCCATCTCCTTCTGATTGATGCCCGCTCTGCGGTCCCGGAGGGATACGCGGGAGGCACGTTGGAACTCGTCACGCGGGTACCCGGCTGGTCCTGCCGCGGGAATCACCCGGCGACGGTCCTGGTCAGTCCCTCGAAGTAGCGCATCACCTCCTCGGCGGTGCAGGCGTCGGCGTACTTCGCCGTCATGTCGAACAGGTTCGCTTCGTGCGGGCCGGCGGAGCGGTCCGCGCAGCAGTCCGAGACGACGAACGTGGGGAGTCCATGCTGGACGGAGTCCGCAACGGAGGTATGAACACACCCCGACGTGGTGGCGCCGAGCACCGATACCGTGTCGATGCAGTGGCCCACGAGCACTGCGTGCACCGGGGTGCCGAAGAACGCCGAGGCCCCGATCTTGGTCACGACCTTCACTCCAGGACGTCGACCCAGCCGAGGATCGATGCCCACCCGGGCCGAGCCGACCGTCAACTCGCCGAGGGAGGGCACCTTGCCCAGCCACGTGGTCGCAGCTCGGCTGCCCGGGTCGTAGGCGATGGTGGTGAACACGACGAACACCCGACAGAGCCGTGCCGCGTCGAGGAGCCGGCGAGTGGGCTCCACCCCGGCGGTCGCGCCGGATCCGAGCGGGCAATCGGGGTCGGTGAACCCACACGAGAAGTCGACAACCAGAATCGCCGACCGCTGCCCCCACTGGAAGCCGCCGGTGAACCCGGCATCCCGATAGACCCCGCGGGTCCGGTCGGCGAGAGCGTCGATGCCCGTCACGGCATGTGGGGGACAACGGCCCGACAGGCGAGAAAGGTGCCGGTCAGGTCGACGTCGAGGGTCTCCTGCCACTGCTTCAACGACATTTCCACCAACCGTGCCTCGGTCAAGGTACCGGCCGAGTTGACGAGAATGTCGATCCGACCGTGGGCTGCGATGACCTCCCGCACCGCCGCGTCGACAGAGGCCTGCACGGTGACGTCCAGGGTCACCGCCCCCGCCGCACCGATGTCCTGGGCGACCTGTGCGGCCGCGTCGGCGTCGCGGTCGGCGATCACCACCGTCGCCCCCTCCGCGCAGAACGCCTGCCCGATGGCTGCGCCGATCCCGCCCGCTCCCCCGACGGCCAGCGCCACCCGCTGCTGAGACCGAAGGTAATCAGCAGATCGCACATGTCCCGCGAGGCGGTCCTGCGGTCGCTCCTCGTCCTGATCGCGGTGGAACTGGTCAGCACGGTGCTGCTCGTTGCCGCCACGTCGGCCACCATGGCGACGGCTGTGCCCGTCCTCGTCGTCGTCACCATGGCGTGCTGCTGCCTGATGAGGGTCCGACGCTACGAACCGTCACCAGCGCCGGGGCCGCTCGGTGACGGCTCGCACCGAGGGTTCTCGATAGCTTGCACGGCGACGTCAAGCAGGACCATGTCTCGCCCGAGACTCGATGTGGCGGACGAACTCCGCCGCCCACGATC
>JBKJPD010000596.1:0-3316 GCA_046595345.1 Pseudonocardia sp. | reverse complement strand
ACGCGACCTCGGTCGAGCCATAGAGGTTGTAGAGGACGTCGCCGAAGCGGTCCATGAACGTCGTCGCGAGCCCCGCGGGCAGCGCCGACCCGCTGACGGCCACGACCCGCGCCCGGTGGTTGGGCTCGGCGGGGGGCAGCTCCAGCACCCGTTGCAGCATCACGGGCACGGCGAACACGGCGTCGCAGCGCTCGCGGTCGACGATGTCGAGGAACGCGGCTGGGTCGAACCGGCGCAGCAGCACCATCGGCGATCCGTGCAGCAGCGCCAGTTGCAGCGCGGCGTGGCCCCACGTGTGCAGCAATGGGGCGGCGATCAGCACCGGGCGGCCCGCCCGCAAGGGGATCGCGGACAGCACCGCCGCCACCGGGGCGAGGCTGTGAGGGGTCGGCCTGCGGGCACCTCTGGGCGGACCGGTGGTACCGGAGGTGAGCACGATCGTGCGGCCCGCAGCGGGCATCAGCGGCAGCGAGCCAGGGCCGTCCCGGATGATCATCTCCTCCAGGCCGTCCCCGGAGGTGACGACCGCGCAGCCCACCGGCAGCTCGTCGAGAGCGCGGGTGAACTCCGCGTCCGCGACGACGGTGTGCAGCCCGAGCTCGATGGCGACCTCGGCGAGCGTCGCCGCCGCGAGCCCGGTGTTGAGCAGCACGACGTCGGCGCCGAGCTTGCCGACTGCCACCTGGACCTCGACCACGCCACGGTGGTTACGACACAGCACCCCCACCCGCACTCCGTGGTCGACGCCGGTGGCGGCCAATGCCCTCGCGAGACGGTCGGTTCGCCGGTGCAGTTCGGCGTAGCTCAGCCAGCCCCGGTCGTCGATGATGGCCGTGCGGTCGGGATGGCGGGCGGCCCCGGCGGCGACGCCCGCCGCGACGGTGAACCCGTAGCGGAGAATGACCTCCCCCATGCCGGCCAGCCGGTCGGGCCGGATCGGCCGCACCACGCCGGATCGCGTCAGCTCCATGACCGCGCGCGCCACGCCCAGCGCCTGCTCCGCTACCGACCGCGCCATTCCCGCCAGATCGACCACGGGCCCAGTCTCCCAGCGACCGCCGACGCCGTACCGGGCCCGTCCCGGTCGCGCCGAGGTGGAAGAAGTCGAACCGCTTCACGGTGGGCTTCCGTTCGGCATTCGAGATCGGTGCCGCTCAGAGCTCGCCGGCCTCCTGCCGGGAGCGCCGCGACGGGGTGAAGACGGCCAGATCGAGCAGGCCGGGCGGGTCGGAGACCCCGGGGCCGCCGTCGCGCACCCACGCCACCACGTGCTCGACGGTCTCGGGAGCGAGCACGCCGGAGATCCACATCGGGCGCGCTCCGGCCCGCCGTCCCTCGGGTGAGGGTGCCACGACCACGACGTTCGACTCGGCGCACGCGTCAAGGCACTCGCTCACCCGGACCCGGCCCGCCGGGCCGATGCCCTCCCGCAGTGCGACGAGCTGGCCCGCATGGTCGACGCCGGGGTGCTTGCGATCGGTGCCGCAGCAGCAGCTTCGGCACACGGTGATGGTGCAACCTGCGGTCTCTCGCGCGGGCTTCTTGCGGCGTGCGGGCACGGGCTCTCCGTCGGTTCCGGGGCTCGCCAGACTACGGGGTCACGCAGGTTGCCGGACCGTGCCGGCGATTGGCGTCGGCGACGTGGACGAACGGTGGCCGGTGCCGGTCGGCGTGGGGCAACAGCGACCGGACGGTCAACGGTGCCCGTGAGTCGCTCGCCCTGTTGCGGCGATCGCGGCGGGGGAGTCACGGATCGCCCTGATCGCGGGGGCCGAGGCGCAGGCGTCCGGCAGGGTGCTGCGACGGGCCGGGATGGACCCGGCGCAGCGGGGCTGGAGCACCGATCCGGGCGGCCCGCCGTCGTTCGACCCCGACGACCTCGGCAGCCCCGCCATGCAGGCCGCCGGGCACTTCCTGCCGACCCGCGTCTACCCGTTGTTCGAGAACGCGCTGCGCCACACCGGCGGTGAGCCCCGGCCGCCGCGGCCCTATGTCGTGTTCTCCCGCGTCGCCGTGGCGAACCCGGCCGCGTGGAGCCCCGCGGTGCGTACCGCCGAGGCCATTCCGCGTTCGGCGGGCCGCTGCGATCTGGCTCCGTATCGCGGGGTGTCGGAATCAGTGGGCGCGCCAGTAGCCTGTCGCGTAGATCGATCTCCGGTCCATCGCGCGGGCGTCGAGTAGGTGTTTGCGTAGGGTTTTGACGCACGTCGACTCGCCGGAGAGCCAGGCCTGGCCTTCACCGGTCGGGAACTCGGCCGCCTGCACCGCCTCGGCCAGCGGGACGCCGGGCTCCCTGGCGCCGCGGTGCACCCAGGTGACGGTCCCGGGCAGCGCCTGCTCCTCGCCCGCGTCAGCCACCTCGAGGAACGTGAGCGCCGGGACGCCGGACGGCAGCGCGTCGAGCACCGTCGCGACCGCCGGGAGCGCGGTCTCGTCGCCGATGACGAGGTGGAAGTCCGCGGCCGGGTCGGGGACGTAGCGCCCGCCGGGCTCGGAGACACCCACCCACGAGCCGGGCTGCGCATCCCGCGCCCATGCGGCGGCGGCGCCGTGGCCCTCGTGGAGCACGAAGTCGACGTCGAGTTCGCCGGCCCCGGGGTCGAAGCGGCGGACGGTGTAGGTGCGGATCGTGGGCCGGGCCTCACCGGTGGGCCACAGCGGCCCGCCGGACGTCGCCCGCGGCACCGCGGGCCGGTCCTGACCGGGGACGGGGAAGAACATCTTGATCCGCCGGTCGGGCCCCACGAGTCCGGTGGAGCCGCCGAAGCCGATGAGCTCGTCGCCGCCCAGCGTCACGCGGATCATCCGCGGGGTGATCCGCTCGCTGCGCCGCACCTGCAGCAGCCGGGGTGCCGTGGTCGTCATGGGGCCATTCTGGCTCGTGCGCGGATATCGCCGCCGCAACAGGGCCGGTCACGTGTCTCAGCCGCGCGCGGGCGGCACAGCCGCAAGCCCCGTCCAGGCCAGGTCCATCAGGTAGTCGGTGGCCTGTTCGCTGGTGACCGTACGCACCTGCCCACGCCAGATCGCCAGCCGCTCGCACGCCCCGACGATCACCTGCGCCCAGCCGGCGAGGCGCTGAGGGTCGGTGCCGGGGGCCTGGACGGCGAGCAGTGCGGCGATGAAGTCGGTCTGCTGCGCGCGGATGCCCTCCAACGCCGCCCCTGCCACCGTCGACTCGGAGTACAGGAGTGTCCAGGCGGGTTCGTGGCTTTCGAGGTAGTCGAAGAACGCCTGCGTGCCCTTCCGCAGCATGTCCTCGGGGCCGGTCGCCGTCGCGGCGGCCGTCGCGGTGACCTCCAGCAGTTCGGCCCGC
>JBKJPD010000461.1:0-9528 GCA_046595345.1 Pseudonocardia sp. | reverse complement strand
TTCGACGGCACCGGCAATCTCCGCGACTGGTGGACGCCCGGGGATCTGCAGCGCTTCACGGAGCGGACCGCGGGACTCACCGCCCAGTACGGCGGTTACAGCCCGGTCGCGGGGACGCCGGTGAACGGCGAGCTCACCCTTGGCGAGAACATCGCCGACCTGTCCGGGGTGACGATCGCGCAGCGCGCCTACCGGGCCTCGCTGGGCGACCGGCCCGCACCCGTACTCGACGGGTTCACCGGTGACCAGCGGTTCTTCCTTGGCTACGCGCAGGTGTGGCGGGAGAAGATCCGCGACGACGCACTGCGCCAGCAACTGCTCACCGACCCACACAGCCCCGGCCGGTACCGCACCAACGGCGTGGTGACGAACGTGCCAGGATTCTACGAGGCGTTCGGGCTGGCACCCGGCGACAAACTCTTCCTCCCGGCCGAGCAGCGGGTAGCCCTGTGGTGACCGGTCGGCTCACCGGGCCATTGGTCACGCGGTGTGAGACCGCTGCGTCGGATCGCCGCCACCGACGACGATCCCGGAGGGGTGGAAACGGCAGCCTGTCGACGGCATAGCGTGGGGGCAACACACCGTCGGAGAGGACCACGTCCATGCCGCAGCCCGGAACCGTCGATGTGGCTCCCCGGTTGTCGCTGGGCCCGGACGGGCGGTTGCGCCACCGGATCCACCCCGAGGACATGAACAACGACCTCGCCGGATGGATCGCCGACGACCTGGTGGCGCCCGGGCTGATCGACCCGGCCGCGTTCGAGCGCACTTTCGTCTCGGTCGTGCTGTCCACCGATCCCGATCCGGCGCGCGCCTGGACCGGCTTCTACCGCAACACCCTCACGTCGCTGGCCGCCGGTGGCGCCCCGGGCGGCACCAACGCAGGAATGGCACCGGTGCACGAGCGAGCCGCCGGGCTGGCGGTCGGATCAGTGGTGGAACTGGGTTGCTGCTTCGGGTTCCTGGCGCTGCGCCTGGCCGCCGACGGGCACGACGTCACCGCCGTGGACCTGACCCCGGGCACGGTACGGCTGCTCGGGGGGATCGCCCCGGCGCTCGGGTTGGCGCTCGCCGCGGTGGCAGGCGACGCCACGGCCGTACCGCTCGCCAACCGCAGCGCCGACACGGTGTTCGCGGTGCACCTGCTGGAACACCTGCCGCCGGGCGCCGATCAGCTGGTGTTGACCGAGATGCTCCGGGTCGCGCGGCGCCGGGTGGTCGTGGCGGTGCCTTACGAGAACACTCCGGACTTGGCATGGGGCCACGTCCGGACGTTCGACGCGGCCGCGCTGACCGAGTTGGGCGACACCACGGGCCGCCGATACCGGGTGGAGGACCACCACGGGGGCTGGCTGGTGATCGACATCCCCTGAAGCGCCATCCACCCCCCGACGGTAGCGCCCGACCAGCTCAGGCACCCTCAGTCGCTGACGCTCTTCATGACGGCCACGCGCTTCTCCCCGGGCCCGCCCTTCTTGGCGGATCGGGCCTTCCAGTCGGATCCGGAGGGCCCCTGCGCACGGTCGGCGTGACGGATGACGTCGAAGTCACCCAGATCCACCGGAGTCACGTCGGCCAGGACTGTCTCTGGCTCCGGAATCAGCTCCGGCGCCGGCTCCGGAATCAGCACCGGGACCGGGACCCGCTCCGGCACCCTCGCAACCGCAACCGGGACTGCGACGGGTACGGGCGCCGGCCGGGACGCCACCGGCTGCATGGCCGCCGGTGGGGTCGGCGGCACCGCCGCGGCCTGCGCCGGATCCGAGATCGGGCCGGCCGCCACAACCTGCGGTTCTGAGTGTGCGTCGGCACCGGTGAGAACCGCCATCCCCCCGACCGCCGCGACCAGTACCAGCGCCGCCGCGGCGATCCGGGCGGCCGCAAGCCGGGTGCACCGACCCGGACGGCGGGGCGCACGCATGGTGTCCGTCCGCGGCCCCCGGTCCCGCGCGGCCAGCAGTCCGGCCACCGCGGCCGCGGTGGGACGTTCCCGCGAATCGATAGCGGTCATGGCCGACAACACCACGCCGAGACCGGCAGGCAGCCCGGTAGGCACCACCGGCCTGCGGTGCAGCCGTGCCATTGCCGATTCGACGGCGTGCCCGGGAAACTCGCGGATCCCGGTCAGCGCCTCCAGCAGTACGAGCCCCAGCGCGTAGACGTCGGCCGGGGGGCCGACGCCCTCGCCGCGAACCTGCTCGGGCGCGAGGTACGCGGCGGTGCCGGTCACCCAGCCCGTGGCCGTGGCCGTGGCCGTGGCATCGAGAACCCGGGCGATGCCGAAGTCGGCCAGCCTCGGTCGGACACCATCTCCCAGGAGGATGTTTGCCGGCTTGACGTCCCGGTGCAGGATGCCGTTCGCGTGTACGTGGGCCAGCGCATCGGCCAGCCGGGCGCCGATATCCCGCACCTCGCCCACGGGAATCGGGCCGTCGAGGATGCGTTCTGCCAGGCTGGAGCCCTCGACGAGGTCGGTGACGACGAACGGCCGCCCGTTCTCGCTGCCGCCGTCACGCAGTGCGACGAGACCGGGATGGTCGAGGCGAGCCAGCGCGCTCATCTCCTGTCGCTGCCGCCGCAGGTCGTGCACGGAAGCGCCGGGATGGAACAGCTTCACCGCGACGAGACCGCCGGTGTGGAGGTCCCATGCCCGGTGGACGACTGCGGACGAGCCGATCCCGATCACCGCACCGAGGTGGTACCGCCCGGCGACCGGTGGGGGGTCCAGGTCGAAGGGCACCGGCTCATCGCGCGTCACCCCGCCGTATTCCCCCGATCGGGTCCGGATATGCACGATCGGGGGAATAGAAGCTGGGTGCTTGTAGTCAGCCGGCGGCCGTGGTCAGCGCCCGCCTCGTGAGGACCTTCACCAGGTGGCGGCGGTACGCCTTGGTTCCCGCGATGTCGGCGGGCGGGTCGGTGCCCTGGTCTGCGAGCGCCGCGGCGTCCGCGATCGAGGCACCGTCGGCGAGCGCGGCCTCCGTGGCCGAGGCGCGCAGCGGGGTCGAACCCATGTTGACCAGTCCGACCCGGCCGTCGACGACGGCGACCGCGACGATCGCCCAGTCGTTGGAGCGCCGGGTGAACTTCTCGTACGCCCACCCCGCCGTGCCGGTACGCGGCACCCGGATCTCGACGATCAGCTCGTCGGGCTCCTTCACCGTGGAGAAGACCCCGGTGTAGAAGCCCGTGATCGGCACCTGGCGCTCGCCGCGCAGGCTGCGCAGCACGACCGTGCCGCCCAGTGCCAGCACGGCGGCAGGCAGGTCGGAGGCTGGGTCGGCGTGGGCCAGCGAGCCGCCCAGCGTGCCGCGGTGCCGGACCTGCGGGTCCCCGACAGTGCGGGTGACGGCCGCGAGCAGCGGCACCTCGGCCTGCACGAGCGCGGAGGACTCGACGGCGCGGTGCCGGGTGCCCGCCCCGATCGCGACCACGTCGCCGTCGACCCGGATGTAGGACTGCTGCGGAATGCGCCCGATGTCGATGACCAGTTCGGGGGCGGCGAGGCGCAGCTTCATCACCGGCAGCAGCGAGTGACCGCCCGCCATGATCACGGCGTCCTCGCCGTGCTCGACGAGCAGGGCCAGTGCGCTGTCGATCGACTCGGCGCGGACGTAGGCGAAACCGACGGGGATCATGCGCCACCTCCTGTGGAGAGGCCCGGTGCTGATTCGCCGTCGCTACGCGGGGCCATCAGGGCGTCGGGATCCTGACCTGACGCGACGAGCACCGCGCGGACGATGTTGTGGTAGCCGGTGCAGCGGCAGAGGTTGCCCTCCAGGCCCTCGCGGACCTCCCGCTCCGTGGGCGTCGGGTTCTCGTCCAGCAGGCTCACCGCCGCCATCACCATGCCCGGCGTGCAGAAGCCGCACTGCAGGCCGTGCTCGGCGTGGAACGCTGCGGCAACCGGGTGCAGCGCCGCGGGGTCGGGCGAGAGCCCCTCCATCGTGGTGACCGACTGGGCATCGGCCTGCACAGCGAGCAGCGTGCAGGATTTGACCGACTCGCCGTCGAGCAGCACGGTGCATGCGCCGCATGAGGTGGTGTCGCACCCGATGTTGGTGCCCTTGAGCCCGATCACGTCACGCAGGTAATGCGCGAGCAGTAGCCGTGGTTCGACGTCGGCGCTGGTGTCCTTGCCGTTCACCGTCATCTCGATCTTCACTGGTGGTCCTCACTAGCGGCGTTGATGGCCTCCCACACCCGCAGGGGTGAGGTCGGCATGTCGATGTGGCTGACCCCGAGGTAGGAGACGGCGTCGATCACCGCGCTCTGCACGGCAGGCGTGGCACCGATCGTGCCTGCCTCGCCGATTCCCTTGGCGCCCAACGGGTTCAGGTAGGTCGGCGTGGCCATGTCCAGGAGCGTGAAGCTGGGCAGCTCCGCCGCCGAGGGGAACCCGTAGTCGGCGAACGTAGCCGTCAGTGGGTTGCCGTCGGCGTCGTGGACGACCTCCTCGAGCAGCGCCTGCGAGATGCCCTGCGCGATGCCGCCGTGGCGCTGGCCCTCGGCGAGCAGCGGGTTGAGGATCGGGCCGGCGTCGTCGACGGTGACGATCTTTACGACCACGGCCTTACCGGACTCGATGTCGACCTCGACGACGGCGACGTGCGCGCCGAACGGGAAGCTCGGCGCCCCGCTGTCGAAGTTGGTGTCGACCTTGAGCGGTTCGCGCCCGGCCAGCTCCGCCAGCGACACCCCGGTGTCGGTGCCCTTGACCGAGACGACACCGCCGGTGACCACGAGGTCATCGACGTTCGCCTCCAGCAGGTCCGCGGCACGCTGTTTGGCCAGCTCCACGAGCTCACCCGCGGCCTGGTAGACGGCGACGCCGCCGGTCTGCAGGCTGCGCGAGCCCATCGTGCCGCCGCCGCGCGGGATGAGGTCGGTGTCGCCGTGCGTGACGGTGATCTTCGCCATCGGAATGCCGAGGTGCTCGCTGGCCAGCATCGCCCACGCCGTGGCGTGGCCCTGCCCGTGCGGCGAGGTTCCGGTGAGCACGGTGACGGTGCCGTCGGGGTGCACCTCGACGGAGGCGTCCTCGCTGAACGCGCCGCCGCCGGTGATCTCGACGAACACCGAGACGCCGATGCCGAGCTGCCTGACGTCGCCGCGTGCGCGGCGGGCCTTCTGCTCGGCGCGCAGGCCGGCGTAGCCCACGGCGTCGAGGACCTTGTCCAGTGCCGCCGCGTACTCACCGCTGTCGTAGACGACCCCGCCCTTCGTGGTGAAGGGGAAGGCGTCGGGCTTGATGAGGTTTCGGCGGCGGACATCGGCGGGGTCCCGGCCGATCTCGGCGGCGAACAGATCCATCGCCCGCTCGATCGCCGCGGTGGCCTCGGGACGGCCCGCGCCACGGTAGGCGCCCGTCGAGGTCGTGTTCGTGACGAGGACGCGGGCGCGTGACTCGACCTTCGGGATGTCGTAGACCCCGGAAGCCATCATCCGGGTGAACATCGGGAGCACCGCGCCCAGGCGTGGGTAGGCGCCCGCGTCGGCGAGGACGTCGAGGCGGTAGGCGAGCACGTCGCCGTCGCGGTTGCCGCCGATGGTGATGGTCTGGAGCTGGGCGCGGCCCTGCACCATCCCGGTCATGTTCTCCGAGCGGGTCTCGTTCCACCGGACCGGACGGCCGGTGCGCTTCGCGAGCTGCGCCACGATCGCGAACTCCGGATCGGCGCCGATCTTCGCGCCGAAGCCGCCGCCGACGTCGGGGGTGATCATGTGGATCAGGTCGGCGTCGACGCCGAGCCAGCCTGCGACCTCGGCCTTGGCGCCCTGGACGTTCTGGGTGGAGACCCAGATCGTGCACCGGGAAGCGCCGTTCTCATCGGCAGCACCCCACACCGCGGACGCGGCACGGGTCTCCAACGGGGCCGCGGCGAGGCGCTGATTGTTGATGTCGCGGGTGACGACGACCTCGCAGCCGTCGAACAGGCGCTCGTCGAACGGCTCCTTCAGACCGAACCCGTTGGAGGTGTTGGTCCCGACCTCGTCGAACAGCAACACCTCGTCGGTGGCCGCGGCGCGCATGTCGATCACTACGGGAAGCGGTTCGTAGTCGATCTCGACGAGATCGGCGGCGTCCTGGCCCTGGTAGGCCTCCTCGGTGAGCACGGCGACGACCAGCTCTCCGACGAAGCGCACCTTGTCGGTCGCGAGGAAGGCCCGGACCATACCGGGGGCGGCACCACCGAACAGCAGAGCCGGGGTCAGATCGAGGTCGGCGCCGGTGATCACATCGATCACGCCGGGGGCGTCACGGGCGCCCTCGACATCGATCGCGGTGATCCGCGCATGCGCGAGTGGGGACCGGACGAACGTCAGGTGCAGAGCACCTGCAAGCCGCTCGTCAGTCAGGTCGTCGGTGTAGGTGGCGCCCCGGGAGAGGAAGACCGGATCCTCTGTGCGGACGACGCGCGTGCCCATGATGCTCATCCAGAGCAGGGTATATCGGGCACAACTGATCTTCCGACCGCGGACCTTCTGGCCTGCCGTCGCCCGCCGGACGGCACCGTCACTTCAGCGGGTTCGGCCATTCGGCCTCGAAGCAGGGTGCCGCCCTGCCACCATGCTCGACATGAGCGACTCCACGGCCGGGCACCCGGAGATCCCCCCGCTCGCCGCCCTCCGCGCCCTCGCCCGCTCCGCCGAGAACGGCACCGTCCGCCTCGATCCGGCACAGGCCGAGGCGTTCCTACGCGAGATCGGCGCGGTCCGAGACGAGGTTGCGATGATCGGGCAGGACAGCCGGTGGCTGGTCGCGCGGAGCCCGCGATTCGGCGCCAGCCCCACCGCTGCGGCAATCGGGCAGAAGTTCGACGACCGGGCAGCAGATTTCATCCGGATCATCCGCGCTTACCACCAGGTAGTGGCCGACCTCGAGGACGCTATCCGGCAATCCGTCGCCAACTGGACCGAAACCGACCAGGCCCAAGCCGCCGGCTTCGGTGCCGAGGGCCCGCGATGAACAGCTCCCGATGAGCACCGACATCGGCGACATCGGCGACAACGCGTCAGCACTCCGACCCGAGGTCACGCTCGGCACCGACCGCCGGCTGGCTGAGGAGCCCAACTGGGCACTCTTCAGCAGCACCACGCTGCACGCGATGGCCACGACCGACAACATCCCGGCCATCGGACACGATCTCGCGCGAACCTGGACCGACCTCGGCAATCGCATCAGCGAGCTGAGCCACCGCCTGCTCGCCGCGCAGGGCCGGATGGTCGATGCGTGGGCCGGGCAGGACACGCAACTGGCCGCCCGTGCCGTGGTGTCAACCGCGCGATTCGCCATCGACACCGGACGCGCCGCGCAGCTCATGGGTGTGCGGATCGGTGACGAGGCCCACGCCGCGGAGGCGGCGAAGCGGCTGATGCCCCCACCCCAGGAGTTCGATGCCAACGCCGAGCTGGCCAGGACATTGACCCAGGACTCGGCCCCGGCCGATGTCGGGGCCGCGGCGGAGCGGGCCCGGGGCACGAAGGAGGCTCAGATCCGGGTGATGGCGAGCTTCCACGGCAGTTCCGTCGAGGTCGACGACGCCACCCCCGTGTTCTCCGAACCCGTGCCGGTGACGGCGGCCGGCGGCGGCCGGCGGGCTGGGGCGGGCGTCGCCCCGACCGGCTGGACGGCACCGCACCGCCCGTTCGACGGATCGGCCGCGCTGTCCGGCATTCCGGGCACCGCCGGAGGGGGTATCCCGCCGGGCGGTCCGGCTTCGGGGACACCGTCGCCCGGCGATCCGGCCTGGGGGGGCCCCGGCCGGCACACCGAACCGAACAACCTGCTCCCGATCACCACCACCCCCACCGGGTTCGCGCCCGCCGCAATGCCGGCGGCGTTGCCCGGCAGCCGTGCCGACAGTTGGGGTGCAGGAACAGGCGGCGGAGCAGGTACCGCATGGCCGGGCAACACCGGATCCGGATCAGCATCACCGGTCTACTCGGGCGGCCCGGGCTTCCCGTCGCCCGGCTACTCCGCCACGGGACCGGGGAACCGGGGTGGCGGCAGCGCCTTCGGGTCGGCCCCGGCGGCCGGGCGCACCGGCAGCGGCCCGCGGGGCAGGTCGGGGTCCGAAGGTGGGTGGAACGGTGGGCCGGGGGCGCCCGGTCCCGTGGGCGGAGCGTCCGCGACCGGCGCTCCGGCCACCGGGGCCGAGACCTCCCGCGGTGCCACGAGCGGCGGCACGCAGGGGATGGGGGGCGCCGGCGGCGGAGCGGGCGGCGTTCGCGAACATCGCAGGCCGGGCTGCCTGATCGAGGACGGGGACGTCTGGGCCGTGAACCTGCCCTACACCGATCCGGTGATCCGGTGATGACCGCCGATCTCGTCCTCGACCCGGCCGAGCTGGACGTCCTCTGGACTCGGCTGGGACTCGGCGAACTGCCGTTCCCGCTTGCGCCGCAGACCTACGGCGCCACCCTCACCGACCGCGACCGGCTGCGCGCGGCCGGCCTGCAGCGGCTCCGCCGGCGCGGTCTGGCCGACTGGTCGGGCGTCCACGACGGCCCGGCCCGGCTGCTGCTGGCGCTGGGCCGGGCGACGTCGACGGTGTCCGTCCTCGCCGCACCACCTGGATCGGCGACCGCCACAGCGGTGGCGGCGACCGACGGATCCTCGGCGGTCCTGGCCTGGCCGTCACCCGACGGCCTCTGGCTGCGGTCGATCCGGCCCACCGCCCTGGCCGGCGAGGCGGTCGGCTGGATCAGCGATCTCCCGGCCGGGCCGGGATGCCCGGCGAACCTGCCGATCGATGAAATTCGCGGGTCGGCCCTGCACGCCGTGACGCCGGACCCGCCGATCGGTGGCGGTCAGCTCAGGGTGACCACGGTCGGGCGGCAGCAGACGGGCGCGGTCGTGTCGTGGTTCGACACCCACCGGGGCCGCTATCTCGCGGTGCAGAGCAGCCCCGGCTGGCTGACCGTCGCCCCCGCCGATCGGGCGACCCTGCGCCGCCGGGTCGCCGACCTGCTGGCCGGCTGACCCGACCGGTCCGAGATCGGCCGCCGGTCGGCGGGTGCCGGACCGGCACCCGCCGCCGCCTCAGTCCACGATCGGCAGGTAGAGCCGCCCGCCCTCACCCGTGAACTCGTCGGCTTTCTCCGACATGCCCGCCTCGATGGCCTCGACGCTGGTGAGCCCGTGTGCCTCGGCGTAGTCCCGAACGTCCTGGGTGATCTTCATCGAGCAGAACTTGGGCCCGCACATCGAGCAGAAGTGCGCGGTCTTGGCCCCGTCGGCCGGCAGCGTCTCGTCGTGGAAGGCCACCGCGGTGTCCGGGTCGAGCGACAGGTGGAACTGGTCGATCCAGCGGAACTCGAATCGCGCCTGCGACAGGGCGTCGTCGCGGGACTGCGCGCGCGGGTGTTCCTTGGCCAGGTCGGCGGCGTGCGCCGCGATCTTGTAGGTGATCACCCCGGTCTTGACGTCGTCGCGGTTGGGCAGTCCCAGGTGCTCCTTCGGCGTGACGTAGCAGAGCATCGCCGTACCGGCCCGAGCGATCGTCGCCGCCCCGATGGCGCTGG
>JBKJPD010000153.1:0-3769 GCA_046595345.1 Pseudonocardia sp. | reverse complement strand
CCGAGCCCGACCGCGACTATTTCTTGGCGGGCCCTAACGGCGCGCGGGCCGGCCGATGCACAACCTGCTCGCGCGACTGGTCGGTGCCGGCCAGTTCGCGCAGCGGTTCCTCAACCTGCCCTACGCGTTGTGGACCTCGTCGACCCTAAACAGCGACGCCGCCACATCGACGACGCCGAGCGGGTAGGCAACGCCCTCGAAGGCCGGCAACTCATGCCCGCCTGCACCATCGAGGCCCCGTTCGACGACCAGCCGACCGCCTGACAGCCCCGGCCGGGTCGGCTACGCCGTCGGTCGGCGCCCGCCGGGTATCGATCACGATCTCGGAGCGCTCGAGGTGCGCAATCCCGGGAGGTCGCCCGGTGATCACGCCGCCGGTCGACCTGGCCGCAACATCCCCGAGCCCCTTGTCTCCGTGCTCAAGCCCGTCTACGCACCGGCACGTCGTTTCAGGACGGCGGCAGGTTCTGGATGTGTTGGAAGCCGAAGCGGCCCTTGATGCACAGGTGGCCGTGGGTCACCGAGTGGTCGGCCGGGCTCGTGACGTTGACGATCGAGCCTTGCTGGACGTGCAGCTCCAGGTTGCAGCCGACCCCGCAGAACGAGCAGATCGTGGTGGTGACCGTCTCCTCCTCGGGATGCCAGTCATCGGCCTCGCGCAGATCGTGCTCGTGCACGGATTTCAGGGCTCCGGTGGGGCAGACGCCGATGCAGTTTCCGCAGTAGACACATGCCGACTCGGGGAGCTCCGCGTTGAACTCGGTGGAGATACGGGTATCGAACCCGCGCCCGGCCACGGCAATCGCGAAGGTGAACTGGGCGTCCTCACCGCAGGCGTTGACGCACTTGTAGCACATGATGCAGCGCGAGTAGTCCCGCACATAGAGGTCGTTGTCGATCTTCACCGGCTGGGCGACGGTCTCCGCGGTGGTGCCGTCGGGGGCGTGGTGGTGCCCGGCCTGGCGCCGGTCCCGCTCCCCATCGGCCGCCGGCGGCGCGGGCGGGCCGTAGCGGGCGGGATCGATGCCGTAGTCGGCCATCCAGCGCTGGACATCCGCGCCGGCCTGCGACATGTCGGCTGAGGAGGCGAGCAGCTCCAGCACCATCCGGCGGCTATGGCGGACCTTCTCCGAGTCGGTATGCACCACCATGGCATCCTCGGCCTTGCGCGCGCACGCCGGGACGAGCACCCGCGAGCCCTCGACGTCCACCACACACACCCGGCAGGCGTTGATCGGGTTCATGTTGGACGCCCAGCAGAGCGTGGGGGTGTCGGCCTGTTCGGGAGTGCCCTCGGAGTGCAGTGCCTCGAGGATCGTGGCGCCCTCGGGGACACGCATCTCGGCGCCGTCGACGGTCATGGTGACCATGCGGCGGATCTGTCCGAGCATGACCGGGCTGGTCGTGGTCATCAGTGCGGCACCTTCCCGTTGCGCGAGCCGTTCTGGGATGTGGGCGGATCGAGCAGGCCCAGCTTCAACGCCGACTGGATCGCGGCCGGCGCGGTCTGCCCGAGCCCGCAGATCGATGCGTCGGTCATGACTCGGGCGAGGTCGGTGAGCAGCGCGAGCTCGGTGGCCCGCGAGCCGAGCGGCGCGCCGCGCTCCAGCCTGGCCAGGGCCTCCTCCTGGCGGACGGTGCCGACGCGGCAGGGCACGCACTGGCCGCAGGACTCGTCGCGGAAGAAGGCGGCGATCCGGCGCAGCGTGCCGGTGAGGTCGGCGGAGGTGTCGAACGCGAGGATGACGCCGGAACCCAGCGTGGCGCCCATCTCGCGGGAGCCTTCCAGGGTGAGCACCATGTCGAGCTGATCGGGCATGACGAACCCGCCCGCGGCGCCGCCGAGCAGGATCGTGCGCAGCTCGCCACGGATCCCGCCGGCGAGGGTGAGCAGCTCGCGCAGGGTGGTGCCGAACTCCACCTCGTAGACGCCGGGGGTGGCGACGGTGCCGGCGACGCAGAAGAGCTTGGAGCCGGTGGAGCGCCCACCGCCGATCGAGGCGAACGTGGGCCCGCCGACGGTGAGCACCTCGAGCACGTTGTAGAGGGTCTCCACATTGTTGATCACCGTGGGCTTGCCGAACAGGCCGATGACGCTCGGGAACGGCGGCTTGTTGCGGGGCTCGCCGCGGAACCCCTCGATGGAGTTGAGCAGCGCCGTCTCCTCCCCGCAGATGTAGGCGCCCGCTCCTCGTCGTAGTTCGATGTCGAACGCGAAGCCATCACCCATGACGTCGTCGCCGAGGTAGCCGCGCCGTCGCGCCGCCTCGATCGCGCCCTGCAGACGGCGGGTGGCCAGCGGGTACTCGCCGCGGATGTAGAGGTAGCCCAGCGCACAGCCGGTGGCGTACCCGGCGATCGTCATGGCCTCGATCAGGCCGAACGGGTCGCTCTCCATCAGCACCCGGTCCTTGAACGTGCCCGGCTCGGACTCGTCGGCGTTGCACACCAGGTAGTGCGGCCGCTCGGGAGCCTTCGCGACGCCGTCCCACTTCACCCCGGTGGGGAAAGCGGCGCCACCGCGCCCGGTCAGCGAGGCGTCGGTGATCTCCTTGACGACGCGCGTCGGGCCCATCTCGACGGCGCGGCGCAGCGCCGCGTAGCCGCCGTGGGCGCGGTAGTCGTCGAGGCTCTCGGGGTTGACGACACCGACGCGGCGCAGCAGCCGCAGTTGCGGCTGCCCGGTCTGGGGCACGCTCACCGACGTGTCGTCGAACGCGCGGTCCGCCGTGTCCGCATCGGAGGCCCCGATAGCGGCGGCCAGCACCTCGTCGGCGCGGGCGGGAGCGTGGCTGAAGTCGGGCTCCCCTACCAGCTGGAACAGCACAGCCGGCGCGCGCTCGCACAGCCCGAGGCAGGGGCTGCGTACGACAGCGGCAGTTTCACCGTCGAGCTCGCCGGTCAGCCGCGCGATGATCTCCTCACCGCCGAACGGGCCGCAGGCCACGTCGTCGCACACATGCACCAGTCGTTTCGCCCGCGGCTCGGTGGAGAACATCGCGTAGAAGGTGGCCACCCCGTACGCGTCGGCCGGTGGCACGGACAACCGGCGCGCGACGTGGTTGAGCGCGCCCTCACTGATCCAGCCGATCGCGTCCGACACCGCGTGCAAGGTCGGGAGCAGCAGGTGTCGCCTGCCCCGGGCGGCGTGCCCGGCGTCGACGAAATGAGCGTCCTGCTGCGTACCGAGCAACACGTCCAGAGCCGCATCGACCGCCGCTCGCTCCGCGGTACTCGGTTCGGCCGACGACAAGCGGAGACCCACGCAAACTCCCTAGGAGGCTGGGACGGACAGAATCGGTATGAAAAAATCAAGCCCTGACGGGTTGGGAATCCGAAGCTGACGATCGAACGACCGGTTGGGCTGGGGCGACATCCCCGGGGGCCTTCTCGATCCGCACCGCGGTGGCCTTGAACTCCGAGGTGCCCGACTTCGGGTCCCAGGCGTCGTTGGTGAGCACGTTGACGTCGACCTCCTCGGAGAAGTGCGGCGTGAACGATGCGAGCCCGGGACGCAGCGACGGGTCGAACGCCACCGGCGCCTGCACCGAACCTCGCCGCGACGTGACCTGCACCCGGTCGCCGTTCGCGATGCCCAGCGCGGCGGCATCGGTGGCGTCCATCCGCAGCGACTCCCTGCGGCGCATCGGCGAGTCGTACCCGCCGGACTGCACGCCGGAGTTGTAGCCGTCGAGCACCCGGACGGTGGTGAGCCGGATCGGGAACTCCTTGGTCAGCGTGTCCACCGGCGGAACGTGCTCCACCGGTG
>JBKJPD010000152.1:0-4349 GCA_046595345.1 Pseudonocardia sp. | reverse complement strand
TTCTCCGGCAACACCATCCAGATCTGCCCGGTCGGGGCGCTCACCAGCGCGGCATACCGCTTCCGCTCCCGCCCGTTCGACCTGGCCTCCACCACCGGGGTGTGCGAGCACTGCTCGTCGGGGTGCGCGCAGCGCGTCGACACCCGCCGGGGCACGGTGCTCCGTCGCCTCGGGGGCAACGATCCCGAGGTCAACGAGGAGTGGAATTGCGACAAGGGCCGCTTCGCGTTCCGCTACCTCGGCTCGAAGGACCGGATCACGCGACCGATGGTCCGTGGCGCCGACGGCGTGCTGGCCGAGACGTCGTGGACCGAGGCGCTCACCGTCGCCGCGGATGGCCTGTCCGCCGCGCGCGAGGGGGGCATCGGGGTGCTGGCCGGCGGCCGGCTCACCGTCGAGGACCCCTACGCCTACGGCAAGTTCGCCCGCGTCGCCGCCGGCACCAACGACGTCGACTTCCGGGCCCGGCCGCACTCGGCCGAGGAGCTGCAGTTCCTGGCGGCGCACGTCGCCGGGCAGGGCCCCGAGACCCTTGACTACACCCGCCTGGAGGCGGCTCCCGCGGTGCTGTGCGTCGCGTTCGAGCCGGAGGAGGAGTCGCCGATAATCTTCCTGCGGCTGCGCAAGGCGGCCCGCAAGCACGGGCAGAAGGTCTACCACCTCGGTCAGTGGTCCACCCCGGCCGTGCTGCGGACGGCCACCGATCTGGGCAACTCCGAGCCCGCTGCCCGCGATAACCTGATCTCCGTTGTTCCGGGTGCCGAGGCGGCTGTGCTGGCAGACCTGCCGGCGCACGTCGTCGAGGCCCTCACCGGCGGTGGCGTGATCCTCGTCGGCGAGCGCGCCGCCGAGGTCACGGGTCTGTATTCCGCGGTGTCGGGGCTGGCCGCCCGCACCGGTGCCGCCGTCGGCTGGGTGCCGCGGCGGGCCGGGGAGCGCGGCGCGCTCGATGCAGGCGCGGTCCCCACGCTGTTGCCCGGCGGCCGTTCCGTCGCCGACGCCGCCGCCCGCGCCGAGATCGAGACGGCCTGGGGGCTCGCGCCGGGCGCACTCCCGGCAACTCCAGGCCGCGACACCGCCCAGATTCTCAGCGCGGCGGCGATGGGCGAGCTGGCTGCGCTGGTCGTCGGCGGGCTTGACCCCTACGACCTGGCCGACCCGGCCGCGGCGCTGGCAGGGCTGCGCGAGGTGGGGTTCCTGGTGAGCCTGGAGCTACATGCCTCAGCGGTCACCGAGCTCGCCGACGTGGTGCTCCCGGTCGCTCCGGACGCACACCGTGCCGGCAGCTACCTCAACTGGGAGGGCAGGGCCCGCCGGTTCGGGCCTGCGCTCGATGCGAGCGGCGTGCTCCCGGACTGCCGCGTGCTCGACACGCTGGCCGTCGAGATGGACGTCGACCTGTTCACCCAGACCCCCGCCGCAGCGGCGGGCGAGCTGGCCAGGCTCGGATCGCGTGGCGCCGCAGCTCCTGCCGGCCCCGCGGTCGCGGCCGCTGACTCGCTGCGTCCCGGTTTCGGCCAGGCGGTGCTCGCGTCGTGGCGCCAGCTCGTCGACGGCGGCACGCTGTCGGTCGACGAGCCCGCACTCGCGGGCACGGCCCGACCGGCGGTGGTGCGGCTCAACGCCGCGACGGCTGAACGGCTCGGCCTCACCGAGGGTGAACAGGCAACGGTCCGCACCGAGCGCGGGGCGATCACGCTGCCGGTGGCGCTCTCCGATCTTCCCGACGGCGTGGTGTGGCTGCCGGGCAACTCCGGAGGCTCCCGGGTCCGGGCTGTACTCGGGGCCGGGCACGGCGATCTGGTGGGGGTCACGGCATGAATCTCGCGCAACTCGATCCGGCCCAGGGTGAGGGCGGTATGACCCGCACACAGCAACTGCTGGCCGACGATCCGATCTGGCTGATCCTGCTCAAGGTCGTGGTGCTCTTCGCGATCGGTGTACTGCTGACGCTCATCATGATCAATGCCGAGCGCAAGGTGGTGGGCCGGATGCAGCAGCGTCCGGGCCCCAACCGGGTGGGTCCGAACGGCTGGCTGCAGAGCCTCGCCGACGGGCTCAAGCTGGCATTCAAGGAAGACATCATGCCGGTGAAGGCCGACAAGGTGGTGTACTTCTTCGCCCCGGTCATCGCCACGATCCCGGCGTTCATGGCCTTCACGGTGATTCCGTTCGGCGGCGAGGTCACGATCTTCGGCGAACCCACGGTGCTGCAGCTGGTCGACCTTCCGGTCGGGGTACTGGTCGTGCTCGCGGCGAGTTCCATCGGCGTCTACGGCATCGTGCTCGGCGGCTGGGCGTCCGGCTCGCCGTACCCCCTGCTCGCCGCGCTCCGCAGCGCCGCCCAGGTGATCTCCTACGAGATCGCGCTGGGACTGTCGATCGTCGGGGTGATCCTCTACGCCGGGTCGCTGTCCACCGCCGACATCGTGGCCGCACAGAGCACCGGCTGGTACTTCTACCTGCTTGCGCCGAGCTTCGTCGTCTTCGTGATCGCGATGGTCGGGGAGACCAACCGGGCCCCGTTCGACCTCCCCGAGGCCGAGTCGGAACTGGTCGGCGGGTTCCACACCGAGTACTCGTCGCTGAAGTTCGCACTGTTCTTCCTCGCCGAGTACGTCAACATGGTCACCGTCTCGGCGATGGCCACCACGCTGTTCCTCGGCGGCGGGCAGTGGCCGTGGCCGCTGTCGTTCCTCAACGCCAACGGCTGGCTGCAGTTCGTCGCATTCCTGCTCAAGATGATGATCTTCTTGTTCCTCTTCATCTGGCTTCGCGGATCGCTGCCCCGGCTGCGCTACGACCAGTTCATGCGGCTGGGCTGGAAGGTCCTCGTCCCCGGCAGCCTGCTGTGGATAATCACGATCTTCGCGATCCGCACCTACCGCACCAGCGGTGACGGCAGCGTCACCACCCTGCTCGTCACGGTCGGTATCGGGCTCGTCGTGGTGCTGATCGTGGCCTTCCTGGTGCCCGACCGGTTGGCCCCGCAGGAGCAGGTCGTCGAGCTGGCCTCGGACTACCCGGTACCGCCGATCGATCTCGCGGTGCCCACCTCGTCGCGGCACAAGCTGCGCGCCAAGGCGGCTGCCGCGGCACCCCGCGAGCCCGCCCTCATCGGGCCCCGCGGAGCGCAGGCGGAGCGGGCATCGACACAGGAGGAGAACGACGATGTTTGAGTTCTTCAAGGGCTTCGGTGTCACTTTCTCGACGATGTTCACGAAGGTCGTCACCGAGGAGTACCCGGAGAACTTCCCGCCCGCCGCGCCGCGCTACCACGGCCGTCACCAGCTCAACCGGCACCCGGACGGGCTGGAGAAGTGCGTCGGGTGCGAGCTGTGTGCATGGGCCTGCCCGGCGGACGCGATCTACGTCGAGGGCGCGGACAACACCGAGGAGGCCCGCTACTCCCCGGGTGAGCGCTACGGCGCGATCTACCAGATCAACTACCTGCGCTGCATCGGCTGCGGCCTGTGCGTCGAGGCCTGCCCCACCCGCTCGTTGACGATGACCAACTTCTACGAGATGGCCGACGACAACCGGCAGGACCTGATTTACACCAAGAAGCAGTTGCTCGCCCCACTGCTCGAGGGTATGGAGCAGCCCCCGCACCCCATGCGGCTCGGTGAGAACGAGCAGGACTACTACGTCTTGGGCCCGACGCTGGCGAAGAAGAGCGCGGAGACCGGGCAATGAGCATTCTCGCGCAGGCCGCTGTCGACACGGTCAGTACCGGTGAGGCCATCACCTTCTGGATCCTCGCGCCGGTCGCGCTGGCCGGGGCGCTGGCCATGATCTTCGCCCGCAACGCCGTGCACTCGGCGCTGATGCTGGTCACCACCATGTTCTGCCTCGCGGTGTTCTACATCGTGCAACAGGCGCCGTTCCTGGGCTTCGTGCAGATCATCGTCTACACCGGCGCGATCATGATGTTGTTCCTGTTCGTGCTGATGCTCGTGGGTCGCGACAGCTCCGACTCCGTCGTCGAGGTGCTCCGCGGGCAACGGCTCGCGGGTCTCGCGTTCGGGCTCAGCCTCGCGGTCCTTCTCGTCGGCTCGGTCGGCTCGGCGCTCGTCTCGGTCGAGCCGGTGGGGCTGGCCGCGGGCGGTGCGGGATCGGGGGCCAACGTCACCGGCCTCGGCACGCTGATCTTCACGAAGTACCTCTTCGCGTTCGAGCTCACCTCGGCACTGCTGATCACCGCGGCGCTGGGGGCGATGGTGCTCGCGTACGCCCAGTCGAAGAACCACGAGAAGCGCGGCCAGCGCGCCACCGTCGAGGCGCGGCTGCGCGGTGAACACGACCGCATCTCCCCGCTCCCGGGCCCGGGCGTCTTCGCCACCGCCAAC